>JASJEE010000244.1 GCA_030064835.1 Microcoleaceae cyanobacterium MO_207.B10
TTTGAAACATTTTATACCAAAAACATCTTGTTAAACGAGGGTATCCGAGCATGGATGGCACCTCAAGATCAACCACATCAAAATTTTGTATTCCCTGAGGAGGTTCTACCACGTGGTAACGCTCTCTAATTCAATGATGGGGGGTCGCGACCAAGAATCCACCGGTTTTGCCTGGTGGTCTGGAAACGCCCGTCTGATTAATCTATCCGGTAAACTGCTAGGTGCTCATGTTGCTCACGCAGGTCTAATCGTATTCTGGGCTGGAGCAATGACTTTATTTGAAGTTGCTCACTTTGTCCCAGAGAAGCCAATGTATGAGCAAGGCTTAATCCTCATGCCCCACGTTGCTACTTTAGGCTGGGGTGTTGGTCCTGGTGGTGATATAGTTGACACATTTCCATTCTTTGTAGTAGGTGTTTTACACTTAATTTCATCTGCTGTTCTTGGCTTAGGCGGTATCTATCATGCCGTTCGTGGTCCAGAAACTCTCGAAGAATACTCTTCTTTCTTCGGTTATGACTGGAAAGATAAAAACCAGATGACTAACATCATTGGTTATCACCTAATTCTATTGGGTTGTGGCGCACTGTTGTTAGTATTCAAAGCCATGTTCTTTGGTGGTGTCTATGATACTTGGGCACCTGGTGGCGGTGATGTACGGGTAATTACTAACCCTACTCTTGATCCTGCTGCTATCTTCGGTTATCTAGTAAATTCACCTTTTGGTGGTGAAGGCTGGATCATCGGAGTTAATAACATGGAAGATATTATTGGCGGTCATATTTGGATCGGTTTAATTTGTATCTTCGGTGGTGTTTGGCATATTCTAACTAAGCCTTTCGGTTGGGCACGTCGCGCTTTCATCTGGTCTGGAGAAGCTTATCTCTCCTACAGTTTAGGTGCTTTATCCTTAATGGGTTTGATTGCTGCGTGTTTCGTATGGTTTAACAACACTGCTTATCCTAGCGAATTCTACGGTCCTACCAATGCTGAAGCTTCTCAGGCTCAGTCCTTTGTATTCTTAGTACGTGACCAAAAGTTAGGTGCTAATATTGGTTCTGCTCAAGGTCCAACTGGTCTTGGTAAGTACCTCATGCGTTCTCCTACTGGTGAAATCATCTTCGGTGGTGAAACCATGCGTTTCTGGGACTTCCGTGGTCCTTGGTTAGAGCCTCTACGTGGTCCTAACGGTCTTGACTTGAACAAACTGAAGAACGACGTACAGCCTTGGCAAGTTCGTCGTGCTGCTGAGTACATGACTCATGCTCCTAACGGTTCCATCAACTCCGTAGGTGGCATTATCACAGATATTAACGGCTTCAACTACGTTAACCCTCGTGCTTGGTTAGCCGCAGCTCACTTCATTCTCGGCTTTTTCTTCTTAATTGGTCACTTATGGCACGCTGGACGCGCTCGTGCTGCTGAGGCTGGTTTTGAGAAAGGTCTAGACCGTGAAACTGAGCCAGTGCTATCTATGCCTAACCTTGACTAATATATAGATAGTTAAGGTAAGTCATTTATCGCTAAAATTAGTTTAGAACCTCACCTAGTATTAGGTGAGGTTCTTAGTTTTTTATATAAGTAGGGAAAGCTGAAGATGAATATAGGATTACCACTAGTTTCTGAAAGTTTTAATCAAGCTAAATATTTTGTCATAGAAACAACTGAACAAGTAGTAAACTCTGCTCCTGAAGCAACGGAAAAATCTCAAAATTATTTATCTGAATTATCAAATAAGTTAGTTAATACTATTAGTGAAACTACACACAAAACCGTTGAAATTATTTCTCAAACTACTGAGAATACAAAAAATAAACTTAGTCAGACTACTGGTAATACTATAGAAACTTTAAGTGAAAAAACTAGCCAGGCTGTAGATGGTATATCAAAAATTACTACACAGACAAAAGAGGCGATCGCTGATACTATTCACAAAATAGGTGATACTGGTAGTAGCCTTAGCAACCAAACAGTAGAAACTATAAGTGGAGTTACTGAAAATATCACCCAAACAAGGGAAAATTTAAGTAATAGTCTAACTATAGCAATTCAAAATATTATTACTCCTACTATTTTAAAATGGATAAATTCTCATCCTTTTGCTGTCTGGTTATTGAATCATCCTCTAATTACATTAGGAATTGCTTTATTAGTAATATTTATAATTTGGGGATTATTACAAATAATTAGTGATTTTGCTAAAGCATTATCTTTATTTATACTCACAATTCCCTTCAAAATTTTCCAAGGTATTTGGAGATGGACTCATAAAACTCAGTCCGCAGAATCACAATTAAAAGTTAATAAAAATTCATCTGAAAATAATTATTTTAATACTAATTTAACACTAAGAGATTACTCAACTCAAATGATCAATAATCAAAATCGACTAATTAATATTTTAATCAGGTTGGAAGAAATTAAAGCAGAGCAAAATCAACTTCTAGAAGAAGCTTCAGAAATTATTCAAGATAAATCAAAAGTTAAATAAAGTTTCTCTCTGGAAATGAACTTGATAGAAACTAGACCTTTGTGATTTGCTGAAAATGTGCTTTCAAATCTCAACTTGATTGATATCGGCAATCAAACAATAATATATATAGCGTTTCCCAAGGTCGTTAAGTACAGTATATCTTATTACTCCCTATTCCCTGTTCCCTCTTCCCTCAAAGCTAGAATTTTGTACCTCACTATTATGGGAATTGCTATAGAAATAATCATGTATGATCAAATAAAAATCACTGAGGATATAGATAAATGAATCAACAAAAAGTAGCTGTAATTTTAGGTACGGGTTCTGGATTAGGTGCAGCACTTGCTCATCGCTTTGCTAAAGAAAATTTTGCGATTGTAATGATGGCAAGAACAGCAGAAAAACTGAAATTAATTCATTCAGAAATCATGCAAATCGGTGTTCCTGTTTTGTCAATTCCTACTGATGCTACTAACCCTGTTTCTGTAGTAAATGCTTTTACTGAAATTGAAAAAGAGCTAGGAAAGCCAGATGTATTTATTTACAATGCCGGAATTTTTGAAATTGCCGGAATTTTAGAATTAACACCAGAAAAATTTCTCGATTGTTGGCAAATAAATTGCTTCGGTGCATTTTTGGCAGTGCAGCAGGTACTGCCAGGAATGCTCGAAAAAGGTAGAGGTACTATATTATTAACAGGTGCAACAGCTTCTAAACGAGGTGGGGCTAAATTTGCAGCATTGGCAGTGGGAAAATTTGGGTTACGAGCATTAGCACAATCTTTAGCAAGAGAATTTTCCCCCCAAGGAATTCATGTTGCTCACGTTATAATTGACGGTTTGATTAATACTGATAGAGTGAAAAAAATGTTTCCTGAACGCGACCCTCAGACAATGTTATCACCAGAATCTATAGCGGAAAATTATTGGCAACTTTATCAACAAAAACCTACAACTTGGACTTTAGAACTAGATTTAAGACCAGCTTCAGAGAAGTTTTAATTAACTCAAAAGTTCACAAAGTAGTTGTAAAATAATCAACAACATCTATTTCCGCAAAAGAGTATGCGGTTACTTCTTGGACTAAAATGGAACCACGTCGTACTTGCCGTTCTTAGAAACCTACGATTATCTGGAAAAATATATGATTTTCCCGTGAATAATATGTTTTATTCTTGCTTCTACCTGGCAACGTCGGCGTTATCCTGTCTCCAAGTGTCAGGGTAGTTTGCTCCGCAACCCTAGCGCGAAACGCGTCAGCGGAGCGTAGTTATCACTGACCGCTATAGCTAGATTTAAGCTAGCATTTAAGTCTCTATCGCAACTGAAACCACAATTTTCACACTCAAAAACCCTCTCTGACAAAGCCACATCTTTTTTAGCATTGGGGTCATCGTTATGAATAGTACCGCTAATGACCAATCCTCGATAATTGACATTGTGATTGAAGTGAATATATTTTACTATTCCTAATTTATTTTAATTAAAGCCTTTCTCAGATTCGTGAAGTACATTTATCTTGATGATATTTATTATTTCCTTTTCCCCGTTCCTTGTTTCCTCAAAAAAAAACAATTAGTCTACCTCACCAATTTGAGAAATGCTATATCATATTTTTTAAATCAGAAACCGGGTTAATTTCTTTTTAATTTATGATAAGTTTGATAGCTACATTTCGACGCCCGGTTTCGTGAATTTGGCTGGAGGATACTTAAGTAATGATTAAAAATTAACTCTCAATAAATTTAGTTGTAACTACAGACTATCACCTGCATTTGGTGGGATTATCATATTTGTATCTCCTCCTAATTGTTGACGACCATTACGAATGACCTTGAGCATATCAGTTAACTGCTGTTCAATACTGTTAAGAACATGATCGGCATAGTCATCTGCACCATTCTGAATTTCATCACACTCCGCGATCGCTCTAGCCCTCATTTCCTCCAACTCTTGTTGAGCCTGATAACGAATTTGTTCAATTTCAGCAATAGTAGCTTGTTGAATTGCTTCACAGTCAAGCTGAACTTGGTTTCGGAGCTGATCTGCTTCCACCTTTGCCTGCTGTACTAGGCCCATTTCATTTAAAATTTGGGAAGCCCGTTGTTCAGCATTTTCAATAATCTCCTCAGCATAAAGTTCAGCTTCTTGGAAAATTTCATCTTTATGCCGAACAATCATTTCGGCTTCCTGAAAAGCAACAGGTAAATTTAAACGTACTATATCTAACTGATCTAGTAACTGTTCTTCATCTATTAAAGTTCGTCCCAAAAAGGGAATTCTTGGACTATCAAGAATAATTTCCTCCAGTCGATTTAGTTCTCGCTGGATATCTACCCCAGGGGAGCCACTACTGGATTCATTCTCAATCGGTTGTCCATTTGGTTCTGGTTCTATACTAGCTTGGTTTTGTCGTAACATTTATATATATCAATAGCAATGTGTTGAGGAACAAGGTGATCTACAGAGCCACCAAATATAGCAATTTCTTTAACTACACTACTACTTAAAAAGCTATATTCATTAGAGGTAGCTAAAAAAACCGTTTCTATTTCAGACGATAAGGTTTTATTTGTGTGGGCCATTTGAAGTTCTTTTTCAAAATCTGAAAGAACCCGCAGACCTCGAATCAGGACTTGAGCCTGTCGCATTTTTGCATAGTTTACCGCTAAACCATCAAAACTGACTACCTCTACATTAGCTAAATGGTTTATAGAATCACGAATTTGATTTAAACGTTGGTCTACGGTAAATAAAGGGGTCTTACTGGGATTTCGTAGTACGGCCACAATTACATTTTCAAACAGTTTACAGCCTCGTTCAATAATATCTATGTGACCCAGGGTAATCGGGTCAAAACTGCCTGGATAGACTGCAATCACAATATCAGTATTTAAGAGTTACTAAAGTATTTTAGCAAGGTTCTTCACAGATTTAACTAAACTATTAAAGACTATTAATCAGTACAGGGGAGAGTATACAAATTGACAAGTAATAATCAACAAAAAGCACTATTATTACTCCGACAGGCTTTAAATAATTCCACTGCTGAATTTCGTGATGGTCAGTGGGAAGCAATAGAAGCTATTACGGAATATCAAAGTCGTCTTTTAGTAGTGCAACGTACTGGTTGGGGAAAGAGTTTTGTCTATTTTTTAGCTACTCGTTTACTTCGAGATAAAGGGAAGGGAATTACTCTATTAATTTCTCCCCTTTTAGCATTAATGCGAAATCAAATTTCCGCAGCAGAACGAATTGGAATTAGCGCTCAAACAATTAATTCCAGCAACAAGGAAGAAAAGGAAGAAATAGAAAATAATTTAATGGCAGGAAAAGTAGATATTTTGTTGATTACTCCTGAGACATTAGCTAATGAAAAGTTCCAAGAAAATATCTTGCTTCCCGATGAAGAAATTACCGATTATTTTATTCATACTGCCTTTCCTCCTGAAGCTCATAATCAAGCAGTTTTGGCTGCATTAAATGAAGCAGAAGATGGTCTTTCTGTTCCGATGTTAGAGGAAAAGTTGAATCTTACTAATGGGCAAATAAATAAGGTTTTAAAGTTATTATCTATTGAGACTCCATCTCCAGTAAAAAAAATTAAGTCAAAGTATTATGCTACTCCAATTAATTATCAAACAGGCACAGAAAAAATAGCAAAATTGACTCAAATACGTTATCAAGAACAAGCTCGAATGCGGGATTATATGGAGATTCAAGAATGCTTAATGCAATTTCTCAGAAAAGAATTAGACGATCCAAATCCTCACCCTTGCGGTAAATGTGCTATTTGCTTAGGAAAACCAATTTTTTCAGAGAATGTTTCCTCAAAATTTGTGATAAAAGCAGTAAACTTTTTACGAAGTAGTGAACAAATTATTGAACCTCGGAAAAAATGGCCGAAAGATGGCTTATCAACTTATAATTTCAATGGCAAGATATCTGAAGATTTACGAGCAGAAGTTGGGCGATCGCTTTCTCTTTGGAATGATGCTGGTTGGGGAAAACTTGTGAAAAAAGGTAAATATACAGATAACCATTTAACCATTTTAGCAATAGATTAGTTCAAGCTACATACGAAATGATTCAACGTTGGGAACCTCAACCTTTTCCCACTTGGGTAACTTGCATTCCTTCTTTAAATCGTCCGGAACTTGTTCCTAATTTTGCTCAAAGTCTGGCTAAAAAATTAGGTTTACCCTTTGTGCCGTGTGTCATAAAAATTCATCAGACTTCACTACAAAAAGAAATGAGTAATAGTTACAAACAAGCTCATAATTTAGATGGTGCTTTTGAAATTAATAATTGGGAAGTAATGAGTGGAAATGTGTTTTTAGTAGATGATGTTGTAAATTAAAGATGGAGTTTGACTGTTGTTACGGCATTATTAAGAAAAGCTGGTAGCGGTCAAGTTTTTCCATTAACTTTAGCAATGAATCAATTTTGAATAAGGAATAAGGAAGACTAAAGTTGGCAAACCTTTTCAATAATTAATAGTTAATAGTTAACAATTAACAATTAATAATTACCTTTTCTGTAATCTAAGGATTGGTTAAAAGGAAGATTTTTTGGCGTTAGTGATAGGTGGCTATGATTTTTCTGGCTCTAGAAACCGGGGAAAGTATTAAATGCCTATACATACTAACATCTGCCTCGAACAAACCCGGTTTCTTATAACACGCTCTTGAGATTTCATAGCTCGGTTCACCAATGCTGATTTTTTCTTTTTTTATCCCTAAAATGAGAAGCTTTAAACCTTAGTTTTTCGGTAAATAAATAATGGCAATTAGTTAATTAATCTATCTCACTATTCTTGAAACCCCTAATAGCAACTCTAGCTTTGAAATATGGTTCAATAATGGATAATGGATAATGGATAATTACCTCTCCCTTTTAGGGAAAGGATTGACTAAAAGGAAAAAATTTATTTTTTTCCCTTTGAAAGGGGAGGCTTTAAACCTGAATTATCTAATTATTTAATTATTTAATTGTTTAATTGTTTCGGTAAATTTGAGTTAATAAAGACCTCTCCCCCCTGCCCCTCCCCCTTTCCTGCAAGGAGAGGGGGAACTATTTTCCTCTCTTTCTAAGAGGTAAAGTTATTTTTCTTCTTTATCTATTCCCTATTTCCCAAATTACAACTCTGTAGGGACGTTGTATGCAACGTCCCTACCTGCTTCCTACTCACTAAAACAAACAAGTTTTATACCTCACAAGTATGGGAATTGCTATATGTGAATTTACTTGCTATAAACAATGTTTGTTTTTCTAAATAATATAAATAGAAATACCACCTGAAAATTATCTAATAAAAATGCTTAATCATGTTTTATCTCCAGATGCACAAGTAATTTTATTATTATGTGCTAGTTTTGGTCAAAATAGAAATATTCAGCCACAACCTTTAACGCTAAGTGAGTATAATCGACTTGCTAAAGTTTTAATTGAAAATAAACTCCGACCAGGAGATTTACTAAGTGCAAAGGGATTAGATATACTGTCAAAAATTAATGATGAAAAATTAAACTATGAGCGGTTAGTAGTTTTATTAGAAAGAGGTGGAATTTTAGCTATTACTTTGGAAAAGTGGGTTAATCAAGGTTTATGGATTATCACAAGAAGCGACCAAAATTATCCTATAAAATTAAAGCGGAATCTCCAACATTTAGCACCAGCAATTATTTATGGTGTAGGAAATGTAGAATTATTAGGAAAAGGCGGATTAGCAATTGTTGGTTCTCGCGATATTAATGAAGAAGAAAATGAATATACAAAGAGGATTGGAAAAGTTTGTGCATCTCAAGGAATTAATGTAATTTCTGGGGGTGCAAAAGGGATAGATCAAGAAGCAATGTTAGGAACTTTAGAAGCAGGTGGTACTGTGGTTGGAGTTTTGGCAGATAGTTTAAATAAAGCGTCTGTTTCTAAAAAATATCGTGATAGTATTAGGGATGGTAAATTAACTTTAATTTCTACTTATGACCCTAATGCTGGATTTAATGTCGGTAATGCAATGGGTCGGAATAAATATATTTATGGTTTATCTGATTATGCTTTAGTTGTAAGTAGTAGTTTTAATAAGGGTGGTACTTGGGCTGGTGCTACAGAGGTTTTGAATAAATATCAACACATACCTGTATTTGTGAAAATGCAAGGAAGAGTTAAAGAAGGAAATAAAGCACTTTTAGATAGAGGTGCAAAGTCTTTTCCAGAAGCTCCTTGGAATAAGGATTTAAAGCAATTTTTGTCATCTCATAAAACTCTAGAAACAGAAAATTATGACTATCAATTAAACCTCAATTTTTCGCTCTCAAAAAATTCCCAAGCTTCTCAAACTCAGCTATCTACAGAAATAACTGCATCAAAACTAGAAAATAAATCTGTTATAGAAAGTGGCTTTAAATATCAGGAAAATTCCCAAAAATCTCAAACATTTACAGAAATAAATCAGTTAAAAAGAGAAGATAAACCTACTCAGAGTAAAACAGTTTATGAAACAGTATTGCCAATCATACTTGAAAACTTAAGACAGCCACAAAATAAAGAATATTTAACAGAAAAATTCCAACTTAAAACTCGTCAATTAGAAAAATGGTTAAAACAAGCGGTTGCAGAAAGAAAAATAATCAAAACCCAAAACCCAGTCAAATATCAGATTGCTTCGCCAACTCAAAAGAATCAAAATCTCAAAGCAGAAATAAAGGCAGATTTAGATATATATGTAGCAGTATTACCAATTATACTCGATAACTTAAAACAACCACAACAAGATAAATATTTAGCTAAAAAATTAGATGTAAATATTAATCAAATACAAGAATGGTTAAAAATCGCCGAAACTGAAGGGAAAATAATGACAGAAAACCACACAAAAAATATCTATGTAATTAACAAAGATAATAAACAACTATACCTATTTAGTCAAAATCAAGAAAAAGAGGAGAATGAAGCAGGATTAGATTGGTAAAAATATAGCCCTTACAAAGAGTGAAGTAGGTACATTTTTCGGATTTTTTTCTGTTACCCGAAATAGTGTTATTTGTTATCTATTCCCAATTGTAGATTAGAAAAAAAGTATTTATCTTAGATTTTACAAGAGCCAATAAAAATATGTAAAAAATGTGCAAAAATAAGTCACAAATAATCTTAAAATAGTCTACCAAGATGAAAATTTATTACCAACTCTCCAACTGGCTAGAAACTCACTGGGTAACACCAGCCTACGCAGGTGGGTTACTAGGAATATTTTCAATATTTTTCTTCGGTGCTGCTACTAACACAATGGCAGGATGGCTTTATGTCATTAGTGGCATGAGTTTTGCATTGCTGGGAATGGGTGCTGTGTTGCCCAGGCGATCGCTA
>JASJEE010000245.1 GCA_030064835.1 Microcoleaceae cyanobacterium MO_207.B10
AGACTAAATCTTCCCATGTCTAGCAACAAGAGAAAGCAGAAATTTTCTGACTGATTACTTCTTTATTCTCACTTCTTCCTTAAATTTATGAATCAACCACAACTAACTATCAACAACAGTAACGAAAATTTGTGTGAAATAATCCATCAACGCATCTCTGAATATCCAAAAAAACAGATTACTTTTGCTGAATATATGGATTTAGTTTTATACAATCCCCAATATGGTTATTATGCAAGTCATCCTGTAAATATTGGCAAACAAGGAGACTTTTTAACTTCTCCTCATTGGGGTAGTGACTTTGGAGAATTATTAGCAGAACAATTTCTGCAAATGTGGCATATTTTCCAAAGACCTAATAATTTTACTCTGGTAGAAATGGGTGCTGGTAAAGGAATTTTAGCAGAGCAAATTTTAGGTTATCTCCAACAAACACATTTAGATTTTTTCCAAAAAATAGAATATCTGATTATTGAAAAATCAGAAGTTTTAAAAGCAGAACAAAAACAAAGGTTACAGTCATATCAAGTGCGGTGGACTAACTGGGATGAAATTTCCCATAATTCCATTACAGGTTGTTTCTTTTCTAATGAGTTGGTAGATGCTTTTCCGGTGCATAAATTTATCATAGAAAATGAGGAAATTCGAGAAATTTATGTCACTTCTGACTCTGATGGAAAATTTGTAGAAATAACCGATAAAATTTCAACTCCTAAGATTGCTGAATATTTTAAATTAGTAGATATAGATTTACTTTCATTTCCCAATGTTGAAGGTTATCAAAGTGAAGTAAATTTACAAGCTTTAGATTGGATACAAATTCTTAGTGATAAATTGCTGAAAGGTTATGTATTAACTATTGATTATGGTTATCAAGCAGCACGTTATTATAATCCCATTAGAAGAGAAGGAACTCTACAATGTTATTATCAACATCACCGAAATAATGACCATTATTGGAATATTGGGCGACAAGATATTACTGCTCATGTTGATTTTACTGCTTTGGAAAAACAGGGAAATTTGTCAGGATTAGAAACTCTAGGTTTTACTCAACAGGGTTTATTTTTGATGGCGTTAGGTTTGGGAGATAGATTAAATGAATTATCAAATAATCAAGGATTTTCTATTGAGGAAGTATTCCGACGTAGGGAGATATTACATTCATTAATAGATCCAATGGGGTTAGGAAATTTTGGAGTATTAGTGCAGAGTAAAGGTTTAACTGAAGAGGAAAAAAAGGAGATTTTGAAAGGTTTAAGTATGCCTCCAATGAGATAAATTTAAGAAGTTAAATATCCTCAAGAGGTATTTGCTGCCAAATATTTATTTTTTAAAGCTTCTATAGATATTACTCTCCGATTGCCTTCCATATTACCGAAAAATTAAGGTTTAAAGCCTCTCCTTTCAAGGATAAAAAAATAAAAAAAATCCTCTGAACCAATCCTCTTCTTAAAAAGAAGAGGTAATTATTAATTATTAATTATTGAATAATACCAATTCCCATGCATTAATCCTATACTTAGACAAAACTTCAGTTGTTAAATAATTAGACTAAGGTAATTACTTTTTTGTTATAAAAGAGCAAATTTAGCATTAATTATTGTTGTTTTTACTTCTCCCGTACGGACGTTGCATGCAACTTCCCTACCTACTACCCTACTCCCCTACTTCAATCAAATGTAGAAAAGTTTTTGAGAAATCGTATAACTAAAGAGTGTCTTATATCCAACTTCTTCAAAGTCTAAATAATAGAATAATTAACAGACTAGATACCAAGCAGGCAAAAATTGTCCTGATTGAATTCGATATGAGCCAACGTGGTTCAAATTCCATACGAGCGACTTTTTGTGCAGTTTCATCCAAATCATCAACATTCAGCATTTGCAGTTTGTTATTCAAAGGTACGTTAATAGTGAAAGTTGGCAATTGAACAACTAGAAGGTAAACAAGTACCGCGCTTATTATGAGTAGACGCTCCACTCCCTCCAATTGCCCGATACCAAGCAAAGCTGAGGCCACTAGAGCCAAAATTGAACCAACCCAGACTAACACAAAAATCGGCTGATTATTCTGAATAATACCATCCATTACTTGAAAAGCTCGGATAAACTCGCGATCGCTTAAAGTCTTGATACCAGGCATTACTACTACAGCAAAAGCCAACACGAAACCTGCTACCAGGGAACACAGCAATGTAGCTAAGATCAATGTAATCTGAAAGACTCCTTCTATTGATTCTATTGACATGGGAAAACCTCCTTCTATTAATTCTATTAACATGGGAAAACCTCATCTTAACACTTTACTTATGAAAAAGAAAAAACCACTTTGGATAATCAGATTTAGTATTAATTTTATTCCTCATCTTAAGAATAAAGACTCTCAATTACGATACTCACTAACTATCCTCACAATTTCTATTTATACCTAAGTTACTTGATAAAAAATAATATAATCATCTAAAGGCACACCTCTTGAATTAGGCATCACTCTGCTTAGGGAATTAAGATAATATTCATTCTTTATTTTTAGATAAAAATTAGTGGGAGGTTGAAACTCGCTACTAATTTTAATCGCTTAAAATTAAGTCATATTTATGACATACAAGCGCAGGGATAATATCTACCTAAATTACTATTACTTAAAACTCTAAGTAGTAATCTGAATCATATAGTTTATATATCCGAATTTAGTCTCTACCATATTCTTCTAATGTTTGACTTGTAACTGGTTCAAATAATTCTAAAACCCCTTTTTATTGTAGTTTTCCTTTTATCCAATGACCTAAAATTTTTAAGTCATCTCTTGACCTCAGATTTTTATAATAATCACCTTGAGTTTTACAGGGAAATACTCAACCATCATCAGTATAGGCAAAAAAATCTTCTTTGGGATAAATAGGATTTTTAGTTGTAGCTATATCTACAATAATTTCTACTTCATACCAGTCTCTAGGAATCACAATACCTGTTTTTCTGTTCCATCTTCCTTTGCCAAAAAAAAGCATTTAAGTTGGAACGTTGTTGTTTATAAACTATAGCTAAAGATATATCTAAATAAGGAAATATAGAATTAATAACTGGTTTTGTTGTTCCTTTCTGAAAAGAAACTTTTTTGCGGTTTTCCTTGACTGATTAAATAATCGTAAATGATTCAAATTTAGCCAAATTAACAGATATCTTATCAGTTAGTAAGCAATTAAGATAGGTTTCTGTTGGATTAATTGTAGTAGTATCACTAATTTTACAAGTAAATTCTAAATTATTAAACAAACCTCTTTGAGAAAAATTTGAAGAATCTGCAAAATAAAGCAGTTCATCTTGATATTTTATCCTATAAATTTTGCCATGAAATGGTGGTGGATTCCAGGCAAATCTGACACCTCCACATTTAGGATTTGCAGATAAAATAAAACTATTTAATTCGCCTAATTTATTATAGGTATGTCTGTTTAATCCTTAAAAAATTCCTATATTGAGAATTACTATATTTACCATTGTAATGATTTTGAATGAAAACTAATCTGCTCTTGAACAATAACTTGTTTCGTCAAAATTAAATTTTCTGTAGGATTAAAAATAGTTTTAATTTTAGGTATATCCTCTAAATTACTAACTACTGCCAGTATGTAATCATTTTTATATTTCCTAGAAGTGATAAATTCTTTATTTGTTAACCTCACACTTCCATAGTTAGTTTGAAGACCTTTGACTTCAACTAAAAAATATTTATTTCTCATCTTAATTTGAAAATCATAGCCATCTCCAAATGTTCTCGCATCTTGTAAAGTTCCATTTTCAAAATCAGGACAAGTTTTATAATTTCTCATAAAAAATAATTCTGCTCGTTGACCCGTCTCCTGTAGTTGTTTAAATTTACTTTTAAGAATAGGATTAATTACCTCAGTATATTTTCCTTCTATACTGATAAATTTAGGGAATTTTTCTTGTAAATATAGCTTGATTATTTTAGTGTAAGAAGAAACATCTTCCTCTCCAAAAAGTGAGTCAATAAATAGTTTTCTATGAATATAAGCATCTCCTTTTTGCCACCATCCTTTTCTAGGATTATCAAAAAAATAGTCAAACAAATCTTGTCTGTTTTTAACTGTATTTACAGTTTCAGCAATCCCTAGACTGACTATATATTCAAAAAAAGATTTTTTTGTTTTAAATCCGAACTCTTTAATAAAAGCACTATCAAATTTTGCCAAACCATAACCAATTAAATTTAATATTTCATAGTGCTGATGCTTACTTCCTTTTTTAGATGCCATAAAACAACACCTTTACTTTTACTCTAAAACTTAGCACAATTCATCATTTAGTAATCTAAATTATAGATTTTTTTTAATGAGTGATTTTTTGCACCATAAAAATACAAAGAAAATATACTGATTTTCCCAATTATAAACATTTATAGACAAAAATTCTAATTTAAGATATATTAATAAAGTTAAGAAAAAAAACGATAAAATACTAAAATTACCAAAATACCCACCAAATCATATTTTGGCAAGGAGATTAATCAATGAAAACTACTCAAGAAATAGGGCAAAAACACAGCCGTCACCGAGGACTCACACAGACTGAGGTTGAGGCAAGTCGGCAAAAATATGGCTCTAATTTATTAACGCCACCCAAGCGATCGCCTTGGTGGAAATTATGGTTAGAAAAGTTCGACGATCCAGTAATTAGAATTCTAATAATTGCTGCCGTTATAGCAATTACGGTCGGAATTTTTCAAGGTAATTATGTAGAAGGTTTAGGTATTATTGCTGCTATCCTTCTAGCTACAACCGTTGCTTTTTTTAATGAATATAAAGCTAGCAAAGAATTCGATATTCTCAACCAAGTAAATGATGAAATTCCTATTACAGTAATTCGGGATAATAACGTTACAACTATTCCGAAAAAAGACTTAGTAGTAGGGGATTTTGTATTAATAGAAACAGGAGAAGAAATACCAGCAGATGGTCAAGTAATAGAAGCAGTTTCTCTACAAGTAAACGAAGCAAGTTTAACTGGGGAAGCAATACCTGTTACCAAAACAGCAGATGCAAATTTATCCTCTAATAACCATACTAAATACGCTTATCCTCCCAACCAAGTTTTGCGTGATACTATAGTCAATGATGGGCATGGAATCATCGAAATAACTGCAGTTGGTGATGCTACAGAAATTGGTCAAACTGCTAGATGCGTTCTCGATATTACAGATGTAGAAACGCCTCTAAATCTGCAACTCGAACGTCTTAGTAATTTGATTGGTATCCTCGGTTTAGGGATAGCAGTCTTAATCGATATTGCTTTAGTCGCTAGAGGTATCCTTACAGGAGAACTTAATCTCACCTTCGGACAATGGTATATTATTAGTATCCTAGTCATTGGTTTAGCGATCGCCCTAACTAGAGTCTGGTTGCCAATAATTATAGATGGATTAGAATCAATAGGTAAAGAAATAGAAGTACCCGAATGGTTAGAAGATGATAGCGCCATTGCTTGGTTAAAAAATATTTTGACCGCCCTAGCAATATCTGGTATCGGTATCGGAGTCGGTTACTATTTAGAATGGGTTCCCACTTCTCCCTCTGACTGGATAACTGCGGACATTGCCCTCAAATTTCTCACATATTTTATGATTGCTGTTGCAGTCATCGTTGTTGCTGTACCCGAAGGATTAGCTCTAAGTGTCACCCTCAGTCTCGCCTATAGTATGCAGAAAATGACTAAACAGAATAATCTAGTTCGTCGGATGCACGCTTGTGAAACTGTCGGTGCTACAACAGTGATTTGTTCTGATAAAACAGGTACTTTGACTGAAAACAAAATGCAGGTGAGTGATGTAAATTTTCCCAGTTTCAATTCTGGCACTCTCAATGATGACAATATTATAGTTGAAGCTATCTGTGCTAATAGTACAGCTAACTTAGAACACAGAAAAGGGGAAGAATCTATTCCTCTGGGAGATCATACAGAAGCAGCTTTGCTATTGTGGTTGGAAGAAAACAAAATTGACTACATTGACAAACGGGAAGATTTTGACATTATCAGTCAGTTAACTTTTTCCTCAGATAGAAAGTACATGGCAACTCTCGGAGTTTCCCCCACCACAGGCGAAAAAATACTCCATATTAAAGGTGCGCCAGAACTATTGCTCGCCAGTTGCAATCAAGTTCTCACTTCGGATGGAGTTCAACCTTTTGCAAATTCTCAAAGAGTATCTATCGCAGCAGAGTTAAATAACTATGAAAATATTGGTAGACGGACTTTGGGATTTGCATATATTAGAGATCCTCAAAACTATCAACAAGGAAATGAACTGGAACAATATCACGATTTGATTTTGTTGGGTTTTGTGGCGATCGCCGATCCAGTGCGAGAGGAAGTACCGCCAGCAGTAGAAATCTGTCAAAAAGCTGGTGTGAAAGTGAAAATGATTACTGGAGATAGTCGTTTGACAGCAATGGAAGTTGCCCGTGAAATTGGGATTATGACTGAGGATGATACTAATGATTTGTGTATCCTTGGTACCAAATTGCGTGAGTTGGATGATGAAGCAGCTTTAGCAATGTTGCAAAAAGTGAAAGTGATTGCTAGAGCGCGTCCCCAGGATAAGCAACGCATTGTACAACTGCTACAAGCAAGTGGGGAAGTGGTGGCAGTTACGGGTGATGGGACCAACGATGCGCCAGCATTAAATCAAGCGCAGGTAGGTTTGTCAATGGGAAGTGGTACTTCGGTTGCCAAGGAAGCCAGCGATATTATTATTTTGAATGACTCATTTGGCAGTATTGAAAATGCAGTAATGTGGGGGCGATCGCTTTACCAAAACATTCAAAAGTTTATCCTGTTTCAGTTAACAATAAATGTTGCTGCTTGTGGAATAGCTTTATTAGGTCCGTTTATTGGAATTAATTTGCCATTTACTGTGATTCAATTATTGTGGGTGAATTTAATTATGGATACTTTTGCTGCATTAGCTTTAGCAACTGAACCACCCAATCAAAAAGTCATGGAGAAAGCACCGAGAAATCCAGAAGAATTTATTATTTCCCAACCAATGACTGTGAGTATTTTCTCAGTAGCGTCAATATTCTTAGTGTTTTTTGTCGGTTTCTTGCTATATATTCAGCAAGACAATGTAGTAACACCTTACGAACTATCTCTATTTTTCTCCACATTTGTGATGTTGCAATTTTGGAATATGTTTAACGCCAAATGTTTTGGTTTAAAAGAATCTGCATTTTCTAGTATTACTAAAAATGGCAGTTTTGTAGCGATCGCTGCATTGATTTTCGTCGGACAAATTGTGATGGTGCAATATGGAGGAAGTGTGTTTAGAACAGTTCCTTTATCATTAAGAGATTGGTTAATAATTATTGGTGGAACTTCTATTGTGTTGTGGATTGGAGAAATTTGGCGAATGATTCAGATGCGGTTTAAAGCTTCTTAAAAAGTAGTAGGGTGAGTCAGTATTTGCTCACCTTACTACTTTAGGGTTTGCTGATTGCGATTCGTTGAGCTAAAGAAGCCAATAAGCAACAAAGTATTTATACCAACATCTACACCGATTACATCTCGTTCTTTGGCAGTATGGGTTGGTTGATAATCATATTTAAAGCTGATGTACCAATTATTAGCACGTTTAGATATTCTCACATTTTTGACTGGTACGGAAGGTAAGATTTCGTAAGTTTTTACTATTTCTCTTCTTGGTAGTTTTATCTTGTTTCCTTGGCAGATTTTAATACTTCCTTCGAGATAAAAACTATCTTTTTTCCCTTTTTTCTTAAACTTCGGAAATCCACTTCCCCGAATAGTTAAAAAGTTTTTGAATGCCCTTTCTAAATCTCTTAGTGCTTGTTGTGGAGCACATTTAGATACCTCATAATACCAAGGATTAATTGATTTAACTTCGGCTACTAAACGTTTATGTAAAGTAATTGCACTAGGGCGTTTTTTTGTGGTCTTGTACTCAGTAATAGAAGTTGCTAACCCCCAATTATAAGCGTGCCTAGCAACACCAGCGGAAAGAGCAAGAATTGTTTTTTGCTGATTATTAACTTTTAACTTGGTTTGAAAAGATTTCATTTTAATTGGTCAGCCACCTCTTTTAATTGTTTGACAATTTGTTGGTTTTTGTGACTTCTTGAGCCATAAAGTCTGGTCGAAAACACTGTAATTATTTCGATTACATCTTGTGCTAATACTTCCTCAAAGGTAGAGTCAATTGAACGATTAATAATAAGTATTCAACCGGATTTGAGCTCAGAAGAAATCAATGCAAAATCCCTATTCTTCTCAACTTCTGCTCTAATTCCCTGAGAAAATGCAAATCTTTCTCTGGCAAATATCCCCCACCTGCCTCCTGCAGTAAAAAACCAAAAGCCTGACGAAACTCATTCCCAGTAGCTCGAACTGGAGCATCAAAATGACATGGGATAATTTGCCGAAAATTCCAACTTGCCACTTTCTCCACCCATTCCATCACCTCTTGGGGATGACGGCTTAAAATCAAAGTTTGCAAAATAGGCGCTACTAATAATCTCCCATCCTGTCGCAAATGAGCAAAAGATTTCTCCCACTCAGATTGCCACCGCCAAGGTAATAAACCAAAATATGCTTGTTTGGAGCGATCGCTAGCTTTCCAAACATTCCTGAAAATTTCTCCAGTGGGAACTACATCTAAAGCATCAACCTGAAAATATAAAGCAAACAAACAGATACGCTGCCACCCCAAACGGCGAGTTGTGGGATTATCTACTACCAGGTCGAGAGAGTCATTTCTTGCATGAAAGAGTAAGGGATAGGGGTCTAGGTCTAAAATTTCTGGAGGTTCGGCGGGTACAGACAAAACTGAGTCTGTTACTAATAATGTTTGTGACGGACTGTGCCAAAATACTGTTTCTGCAAAAGGTCTTAAACCAATATCGAGAGGTCCTAAAATTGCATAGTCAAATTCTGTGGCAAATGGTGTATCTCCGCTATTAGCAGGTAATAGGTAAGTACGTTTTCTTGGCAAACCTAACCAACTCAAGGGTAAGTTTATGGGAAAGCTCCATTGCTGGGGTGTAACGAAAACTTCTGCTGTGGGAAATTTTCTGGCAAAGGGTCCGACATATACTTTGTGTTCTAATCCGGAAATAGTCGGTAGGATGATATAACGAATTTCGCCATACTTTTCGACTAATTCGTTGACAAGGCGCAGACATTCTTTTGTTGGTGCGACTGGAGCGTAAACGAATAAGCCTCCACCTATTAGTCTGACTACTGTCATCCGAATTGGCACAGTGACATAAAATATGCCTTGTATTTGGTCAAAAGTCCAGACTGTATCTTTGACGATTTCCTTGCGTAACGTTCGCCTTTGTCCATAGGGGTACAGGGGTAAAATTGGCCATAGAGGCCATGACCAATCTTTGGGGTTAAAATTCACTTGTTGTGTTTGTTTGAGAAAAAGTATCTTTAAAATAAATTACAGTATTTTTTCCTAAATCCGGCGCTCCGATTTTTATAAAATTCAAACATCTATTAGAACTCTCTACAAGAAAAGGTGATAAAACCCTTGTATATACTAATTTCAGCAACTTTATAGCTGAGAAAATGTCTAAGTATCACTATTGGGTTTGAAGCAATTTTTACTATCAAAAATCTTAAAGTCTAGTTAGTAATAATTTTCTGAAATATTATTGGTATAGAGTTAACTTTATATTCAGCACCCTTGAAAATTGATGCGACAAAAAGTAATATCTGTAATATTCTAGTATACGCAATAGTAAAAATTTATGTTTGTTGGTACTACTGAAGCAGCTTCTCTGTTAAGTATTTCTGC
>JASJEE010000246.1 GCA_030064835.1 Microcoleaceae cyanobacterium MO_207.B10
CGCCAATAATTATGAATCCTAGCCAAAATTTAAGTTTCCGCACCCCACCCACCGAACATTAAGCACTTCTTAAGTCTTAATCTTTGGTTTACAAACACTCTCTAAGTTAAAAGGTAAGCAAACAGCTATTAGCGGTCAGCTAGCCTCCTACAGAGGAACTGCGTTATCAGCAAGAAAAATCAACGTAAATAGGGTTTGCTGAAAAAGTATTTTGGTGGAGGGTAGGAGTCAGGAGTCAGGAGATAGAATAGAGGAAATAAAAGAAAGAGAAAGAGATTTTTTTGTGGTACTGGTGGGAGACCCAAGACAGGTACATTATGACTAAGAATATCTGCAAAAAACTTTTCAGAAAGAACACAAAATTAATGATATGTTGTATCCCAATAAGAGACTGAAAAAATTGGGCTATTGCCAGGGTTTTCCAGTGTGGGATTTGGCAGCACCTTTCCGAGATTATGTTGTAGAAAATAAAGTCTGTTTACATGGGTTTGAAAATACGGCTATGTGTGTCGGACATTAGAATCCTGACGGACATAAATTAGCAGGAGAAATTATTAGCAAAATTATGTTCGGTAAGTCAAAAGTTAAAAATCAAAAGTTAAAGAAGTGGTCAGCCCCTCAGCAGTCAGCAGTAGGGGTGCTTCTTTAACCAGATAGATAAAAAATTGGGCGTTGCTGATGCGTGGGTATGATTTGTATTTTTTGGTAATTGCTGAACTATTGAATAACAAATATTTGGGATTGTTCAATATTTTATTTTCATACCTTGATTCAGTAAGGCCAAAAATTGTATATATAGATTTATTTTTGTAAATAATCCGCTAGGAATTTGAGTTTTTAGTTAGTTAATAGACTTCTTGCAGAAGTCAGGGAATAGGGAATAGGGAATAGGGGGATGAAATTGTTGACTTCAGCTGATGCTTTAATTGATTTAATTAAAACTTTTGCAAGAGGTCTAATATTTTATTTAGAGGTTTGAGAGTTTTAGATTTCTTAGCAAAAAAGCCTTTTTTGTGCTAAATCCGTTAAGAATAAAGGTTTAGGAGCTAGACAGTATAGTTAAAACCAAACAACTCAAAAATTAGGTGTTGTACTGAAAAAGTAGAAATGTTGGGAAAGAAAAAACTAAAATTACTTTGGCGTGGGGAATCTCCCTAATACTTTTTTAAATTTGAAAAATTGTTTTTGTAGAAAGAAGGACAAGCAGACAGTAGTGTTATCTCTAATCAATTTCCTTGCGGACAGTTTATTAATTCTTTAAGGCAAGAAAAATTGCCTTTGTTTTCACTAAAAATCAGAGGTAAAAACAATGAATAATTTGGAAGCTACAAATGCTATTGAGAGTACCACTCAAAAATCGGAAATATCACCACCACCACCACTACCACCACTACCAGCTCCTGGAGAACCATGGATAATACCAGTAGGATATGAGGGGCCCATACCATCGGCACCACCAGGCATCGAAGTAATCAGGGAAGATATGCCACCAGGAGCTCCAGACTTTCCAGCAGAAGAACCAGGAACAGGAACCTCATCTACCGATTCCCTTATCGGTTCTTCTAACGTAGGAGCAGTTCAAGACGTATTGCGCTTCTGGAACTTTGCCTCAGAATCACACATCTTCACAGCTAACGAAGTTGAAATATAGCGCTGTGCGCAGGGAACAGGGAACAGGGAACAGGGAACAGGGAGAATAAATTGCCGATAATATAAGGCTTTTAGCTCTAGGACACCTCCTGCAATTTGTAAAGCGTGCCAGCGCACATTGCTATAGATGATTTAACCGGACAGCCTAACTTTTTCCGACGGGAAGGTAACGAGTTTGATGTTCCAGTCAGTGAAGGTCAGCCAGTCTATCGCTATCGTAATACAGCTACAGGAACCGATTTGTTAACATTTGATAGCCAAGTAGAAGACATCTTGCCACAATACAGAAGTTTAGGTGTAGCCTTCAATGCCTATACAGAAGATAATAAGCCCGAAGAGGCTATACCTATTTTCAGACTGAAAAATCAAGAGGCAGAAGCAGTAAATCCTTTGAATATTACCCACTTCTTTACTTCCGATCCATTCAACAGACAGTTAGTGCTTGACACACTTCCCTATGGAGACGAAGGAGTAGGTTTCTGGGCTCTTCCATCAAGTACGGGTGGTTTACCCGCTTAGAATCAGACCAAAAGTGAAAAAGCGGTTCTGTTTAGACAGTCTCCCTCATTTAGCCCACTAAGTTCTTTAAGTTCTTAGTGGGCTAAACTATGGGGAAATGTCGAAGCTGTTGAAAATTTGGGTTATTATATATAACTTGGATTTTAGCTTGAGTTTTGCTCAATAATTAAAATACTCTCTTGCCCGGAAAACCAGAAGATAATGAAAAAGCTGAAGAATTTCGCAATTAATTTAGGATTAACAGTGGGTACATTAGTGTTCACTGTAGTGGTAGGTGAAATTGGATTGAGATTAGCAAAAATTGAGAATTCTCCTCCGCCCAGAATGAATGCCGAAGTAGAGAAAAAATTGCTATATAATACCCAAGATCCTTATCGGGGTTGGGCAGGAAATCCTAATAATACAGCACCTTGGACTGGTGAAGGTATTCCTTCAGAACTGAAGATGAATAGCGCCGGTTTTCGCGATCGGGAACATAGTAAAAGTAAACCAAAAAATGGGTTAAGAATTGCTTTAATAGGAGACTCATTTACTGAAGCTGTTCATGTGCCATTAGAAGACACTTATGGTGTAATTATGGAAGAAAAATTACAACAATGTCCTGCACTAAAAAATCGGGAAGTTGAGGTCTTAAATTTTGGTGTACAAGGTTATGGTACTGCCCAAGAATTGATGGTTTTGCGGCATCATGTCTGGGATTATGAGCCTGATTTAGTAATTTTAGCTTTTTATTCTGGTAATGATATTCGGAATAATTATCGTCCTCTAGAACACGACCATTTACGCCCTTATTTTGTATATGAAGATGGTGAACTTGTAGCCGATATGTCGTTTCGCGATTTAAAAGAGTGGGAGAGAGACCGTTATGCTTTTTCTATAGTAGATTTTTTGCCCTTTTTGCTTGTGCAAAACTCCCGGATTTTACAGTTAATTAGAATGGTTGATATTAATCATAAACGTCGCCAGTTTGAAAAAGATTATAGCGAGATTAATATTGCTTTTTACCGAGAACCAAAACCTAATTCTGATTGGGATGAAGCTTGGAAAATTACAGAAGGTTTAATTAAGTTAATGAGGGATGAAGTACATGAAAAAGGTAAAGATTTGATGTTAGTCACAGTTAGTGATTCTCATCAAGTGCTTCCTGACATTTCTCTGCGTGATGGTTTTAAAAATTTCTTCAATTTATCAAATTTATTCTATCCAGATGAGAGGCTAAAAAAGTTTGGTAAACAGGAAAATATACCTGTTTATAATTTAGCCGGGCCGATTTGGGATGAAGCTAAAAAGACTGGTCAATGTTTACACGGTTTTGATAATGGGATTCCCTGTGGCGGTCATTGGAATGTGGCAGGTCATAAATTAGTTGGGGAAATACTGGCAAATAATTTGTGTCAGCAGTATACTACTAAGCTAAATAATCAGAAAAAAAATAATTAAGATTAGGGAGAAAATTAGAGCCAAGAGGATTTTAGCAAAGCGATGAAAATTTTTAAATGGATGAAAGGAATTAAGACAGGGTTAAGTATAGTCGCGATTAATTTAGGATTAGCTTTTATTGGTTTAGAGGTAGTATCATTGGGATTTTATTTTTCTCAGGAGAAAAAATTCTTTTATACAAGAGAAAATACTACCTCGAAAGTCAGAGAAAATCTGGAAAAAACTGGTACGAGACTCGGTACGAGTTTTGATGATCGCTCGATTATTGAGCGACTACATCCGTTTTTTGCTTTTGTTTTAGAACCAGGAGCTTTTACCCACGAAGAATCGGGGCTGAAAGTTAATAATTATGGCTTTTTGTCTCTCTATGATTATCCTTTTCTTAAAACTAATGAAAATCAGTTTGTTATCGGTGTATTTGGGGGTTCGGTTGCTAATGATTTGGCTGTAAATTCTATAGTAAATGAAGCTAGGGGAAATGAAGGATTTATTCAATATTTAAAAAATCTTCCCCAATTAAAAGACAAAGAAATTATAATTTTATCTTTTGCGGGTGGGGGTTATAAACAACCACAGCAGTTATTAATTCTCAATTATTTTCTGGCGATCGGGCAAGAATTAGATTTAGTAATTAATATTGATGGTTTTAATGAGGTAGCATTGTCTAGTCTCAATAATCAAGCACAAATTGAGTTAGCATTGCCGAGCTTACAGCATATTCAACCATTAACAGGTTTAGCTAATAATGACCTGTCAGTAATGAAGGCAATCGTTGAAATAAGCGAACTAAAAGATAACTTATTGACCGCTATTAATAAATTAGAAAGTTGTCGGTTGGCTTTGTGTCATAGTTTTCGTTCTCTACAGGTTAAACAAGTTTTGGAGAATTATCAAACACAGGTGATAAACTATGATGAAAAAATCGCCAGAAAGTCAAATAAAATTGGCGGTAGTGAGAGTTTGGTACATTTTACAAAAATGCCAGCCGTATTAGAAGATGATGTGGCATTTCAAAAAATGACCGATATTTGGTATGACTCATCATTAGCAATGGATCGGATTTTATCAAGTCGGAATATTCCTTACTTTCAGTTTATTCAACCTAATCAATATTATCCCACTCAACGAGTATTTACTGAAGAGGAAAAATTTATTTTTTTCGACAATCATCCCTATGCTGAGGGAGTAAGAAAAGGTTATCCCTTGCTATTGTCTAAAGTGGAGAATTTACAAAATGAAAATGTGAATGTATTTAATGCAGTCAAGATTTTAGATGATGAAAAAACTCCGGTTTACCGAGATGCTTGCTGTCATTACAATGCGCTCGGTAAGATAATCTTAGAAAAGTATATTGCTAATTCTATTAAAAGTAGAAAATTTGGGGAAGGAGGAAGCAATAAGGAAGAAAAAAGAAGAGGAAGTCCCTAATACTTATAGCACTTTCCAGTTTTATGAGGTACTTATATTTATGGTTTTAAGGAAAAGGGAACAGGGAATAGACAAAAAATATTTCTGGTCATCAGTTGTACCTCATTAGTACGGAATCTGTTGTATTTATGAAATTCATTCATAATGCTTGATTTCTCTCACTTTGTTTCTCTAGGTAAATTGTTTTTTTGACTATCTATAAAATTGATTGACCAAAACCTTTTTTTGTTGGTAAAACTGCCAAAAATTACATTGATAATTATCAAACATTAAATTGAGAGGAAATTGCCATGAAAAGTTTCAGTTTATTCAAAAACTCTCAGGAACTATGGAAAATAATTTTAATTAATTTCTTTCTGTTATTCGTATTTGTGGAATTGGGTTCGTTAGGATGGTATTACGTCAGATATAAACAATTTTTCTATACCAGAGCAAAACTTACAGAAAACGACAATGAGAATGAAAATAACTTCGGCATAAATTTAACTGGAGTGAGGTTAAGAGACTCCATAGTTGAAAGACTACATCCTTATTTTGGGTTCGTACAAAAACCAGGCCCAGATTTTAGAAAGGGGTTTAAATATAATGCTGCTGGTTTTATTTCGCCCTATGATTATCCTTACCAAAAAACCAATGATAATCAATATATAGTCGGAGTTTTTGGCGGTTCAGTTGCTTCTAACTATTCTATATATGAAATTCAAAATAAAATTCTAGGGGAAAAGTTAAAACAGCTTCCCGGATTAAAAGATAAAGAAATTATTATTCTGTCTTTTGCTGCTGGAGGATACAAACAACCACAACAGTTATTAGTCTTAAACTACTTTTTATCAGTGGGTCAAGAGTTTGACATGATTATTAATATAGATGGTTTTAATGAAGTAGCATTTGCCAATGAAAATAATGAGTCTAAAATAAATATCTCCATGCCAAGTTCTCAACACGTTGTACCTTTAACCAATATTGCGAATAATAGCTTATCAGAAAAAGCATTACGGGCAATGTTGAGGATTAATGAAAGTAAAAGTAATTTAAAAGGTGCTTTAGAAACTCTAGAAAATTGTCAGTTAGCTTACTGTTATGCGTTAACATCTCTCTATGTACAAAACTTAGTAAGTGGTTATCGTCAAAATGTTAAAACCTTTGATAAGGAACGTAGAAAAGCATCTAAAAAAGATGAAAATCAGGGTAGTATTGTCTATTTTTATAGTCAAAATCCCGAATTAGATGAACCAGAATTATTTGGTCAAGCTGCGAATAACTGGGTGAAAACATCTACACTCATGCAACAAATTGCATCTAGTAATAATATTGCCTATTTTCATTTCCTTCAACCCAATCAATATTTTCCTACAAACAGAGTATTTAGTGAGGAAGAAAAGAAAGTTGCTTTTAGTGACGATACCCCCTATCAAGAAGCAGTTGAATTGGGATATCCTTTGCTATTAAATAAAATCAGCAATTTGCAAAATAATGGTGTAAATATATTTAATGCTGTCAACATTCTAGATAATTCTCAAGAGTTTGTTTACATCGATAGTTGTTGTCATTATACCGAAGCTGGAGAGCAAATATTTTCTGATTTTATTGCTAATTCTATTGTCGGTGTCTTAACTAAAAATACAAATAAAATTCAAACTCAAAATGAGAAAAATAATGTGATAGAGGATTAAGGGATAAAAATAAACTATACTGTAGCATTCCTATTTTTGTTCTGAAAAAAATACCCTAGAAAAAGAGAATAGGGAACAGGGAATACGGGTAAGAGTTTCAGGATTTTTATCTATTTTTTGATTTGTTACAAATAATTTAGGATTACTATATATAAACAATTTATATTTGAGTTTTTTCCTCAGTAGTCTTGCATAGTAATGGTGAAGATATATATTTTTTAATTTCTCTCCACACCTCCCAAAATTCTGACACTATCTCTACCATTACTATGCACCACCACTTTTTACTCTTTTATCCTGAATACTGACTACTATATTTGCCAGCTAAATGTAGCAAAAATTCTGATAATTGGTATAGCATTTCCTAGACTAATACCAGTTTGAAAAAAGAATGTTACGAATAGTAAGGGCGATAAAAAGATTTTATCTGAGATGTCCCTTTGACAAAAAAGATGATTTACGACCTAAAAAATGGTATTGAAAGAATTCCCATGCGACTCCTGTACGGGCGATTTGCGCAATTAGCAGCATTCCGCAGGAAATCGCCCCTACGACTCCTGACTCCTAAAAAGTTCCTTAGCTATTTGTAGCAAAAATTTATCAAATTGGTATAATAGACTTCTCCATAAAAGAGGGAGCAGGGAGAAATAATTGATATTTTCTATATGATAATTGATTTGGTTTTTGATTATTGGAGATGCCTAATGTAGGTACACCTATCTTTAATTTCTATTCTATTCTATGTTAAGTGTTCCCTAACAGAAACGAATGAGCCTACCGAACCCATTATAGGAATTGCGATAAAAACAAATAATGTTCACCTACCACCTACCACCTAAAACCTACGAATAAGCGTACTTCATCAGTATGGGAATTGCTATATTAAGACTACTACATTTTTTTATTAAAAAACTCGGCTTGGAGATAATTTTCTATTAGATCGGCAGCAAATTGATTTCCTGAAATATTCCAGTGAGTATTATTTGGTTTATAAAGACGTTTTTCAGTAGCAACAGCTTGAAATTCATCTAAAACATCAATATAGTGAATATTGTATTTTTCAAATTCTTGAGATAGCAATTTATTAGGTAGACTAAAATCAAATATGTCCGGACTAACATTAAAATCTTTAGCTACTTGAGCTTGAAGTTTTTTATCCATCTGCAACTCATCGGGAATCAAAATTACGACCAATTTAATATTTTTATAGTCACAAATTTCTTTGATTTTTAGTAAGTCGCCTAAAGCATCATTAAAAAGTCTCTGAAAATGTTCTGGCTCGGCTGGTTTTGCGATAAAAATAGGACTTTTTTCTATCAGCATTTTTAAATAAGCTTCATCAGAAAAAGTAGGCTGATCATCTTTGTATTCTGTATCTTGATGGTAAATATTTCCTTGATATTTACTGTGAATCTCAATTAAAGAGCGGAAAAAGGAAAATACATAAGAATCATTTTCTTTTAAGTTTCTCCGATTTTTTTCTGAGATGCTGTTATCCAAAAAATCATTGCCTATATAAAATGATAAAAGTACCATGTCAGGATTAAAAGCTAATCCCTCATTGACTAAAAGTGCTAGATAATCTTTCGGTCCAATTCCAGCTATCCCCATATTTATGAGTTCAATTTTTTGACTTTGATTTTGATTTATTTGTTCTTCTAAAACAGTTAAATAATTATATTTATAGGGAACAACGCCGAAAGCAAAAGAATCACCTATGCCAATAATTCTATATATATCTTTGTCTTTTTTTGGGCTATATTCTACATCTTTAAAACCCTGAGAATTTAACTTAAAATTATAATCTTCTGCATGAGGTTTACCACGCCAACGATTATAGTTTGTATCGTAAAACATGAATGAGGGGTTGATTTTGTGATAAATCCTGAATGTGATTTCTGTTAAACAAAATGTGATTAAAGATATAATTAATGTCTGACTAAGAACAGAAAAGACTTTTTTCATTATTAAGTTTTGAGGAATGACTATTTTCTAGGTTACTAATTACTGAAATTAAAATATAACATAAATATCATTGGAAATATAAACAATTTTCCTCTAATACTATTCTTAGCGATCGCCACCTTTAATTAATCCATCTAAAATAGAATGACAAGACAACCTCACGACTAATTTGCCAAACAGTATCTTAAAGAATTACTTTCACCATTCGGTACAGTAGAAATTAGTCGAGAAGTAACGGGGGAAGTTAGACAGATAGATATCTGTTTTTCTCCTGCCTCAAAATCTTCTACTTCCTGACTAAATTTAGGAGTATTAGGTAAAATATTATTGCACCCTTGTTTGATAGAACCATTTCGGAATCAACATCTTATTGTAGATTTTAGTGACTTCTGCTTCTGAAAATTTACTCAATGGTTTCGGTTTTCAGCTAGACCTAGAAAATGGCATTCCCGGAGTTTATATTCTCCCTAATTCCTTCAAAACAAATCTCATAGGAATAAACCAATTACCCGTTACTCCAGAAACAGTTTGGTTGAGGATTTTAAGTAAGGGAAAAACTCAAGAATAAGCTATATTATAATTGGTCGATTTACCACCAGAAACCCCCCTGATAAATCTGGCATTAGGACAGGTTTCTATGTGGAAAATAAATTTAGAAATCAAACATTATTTAACTAATGAGGAGAGAGAATTAATTATGAATTTATCACCAGCTTATCTTAAATGGGGTGAAGATGTTAGACAAGAAGGTCGTCAATAAGGACGACAATAAGAAAGAAAACTTTTACTCTAAAGCTTGCTAAAAACTAGATTTAGCGAACTAGATTCAGAGTTATTAGAAGTAGTAAAAACTTTGTTAAATTTGTCTGCTGATGAATATGCTAAAACTCTAATTAAGCTACTAAATTTATCAAGAGATGAATTGAATTATTATAGTTAGTCAAAAATCGACAATCAAACAGCGACAATTAAACCGAAAAATGGTTTCTGACTTAATGCTTGTAGGGGTTTAGTTTTCCAATCTCTACAAATCTTTTTCGGTCATAAGTAGCTAGGCATAATTAAATAGAAAACGCTCTGTGTTATAAAATTTAAGTTTTCCTCAGATGCGCGTATATGGCATTTTATAACTTTTTTTG
>JASJEE010000236.1 GCA_030064835.1 Microcoleaceae cyanobacterium MO_207.B10
CAATGAATTTACTGGCTTTACAGATAGCTAAAGATGCGTTGTCTAAAGCTGGCAATAAGGTATTCTCGTAAATATATAAAATGGAAAAGTTGAGAATGAAATAGCCCTGATTAATTATTCGGCAACCAATGATTTTAACATATTTAAAATCTACCCAGATGTAATCAAAACTAAGTGGTAAATTTTTTTAATACTGTATTTATTGTTTATGTTCGCAGTTAAAATAGGCATGAGAATTAGACAATACCTTGTGATTATTTTCTTCATCTTCTAGGTCATCTGCTAATATTTCGGCCTTCTCCTTTGCTGTTTTTAGAACTTGACGAATTACCCACGGAGAGATATCGGGATTATTTTCTATCTCCCTAATTAAAGTATTTAAGTATTTAACAATAATTTTTGCTTGTGTGTGGGAATCTTCAGACATGAATTTCATTTTTCCTATATTTTTTTACTAAGCTTGTTTACTACATTTTCTCACTGAATCTTGCTATTAATCTGACTCAACAGATATTAACTTCAGTTATCTCAATGTGCAACTTTTTAAATCTGACTACTATCATACTTAGAATTGGCAAAAATTATTCTCATACTACAGAGTTACATACTATTTACTTACAGCGCTTTTCGCTCTTAATAAACTACATCGCCATAAATAAAACCCTGTCGGGAAATTGTATGCAATGTCTCTACTGTGGTCTACCTTGCAGGAAAACCTCTGTAAACTAATTGCTGTAAGCTTCCTCAAATAAGCTGTTAAAAATTGTTAACAGCTTTTGCACCCTAAATCTAACTCTTCTAAACAGGCTTAATCTAAGTCTTAGATTAGTTATCTAATTTTTTATCCATAGAAATTTGATTGAAAAATTTGTTTCTTTTTTGAATTTAGAATTGGGAATTTTACGATCTAAATTCTGCTCATTTTATCCGAAATCAGGAATAAAGCAATTTTAATTATTAGGAATAATACTATAATAGCATAATTATAGCAATCCTATGTAAAGGGTTGGCATCATGGCATCAACTATGAACATTCGAGAGATACAGTCTAGGAGTATCTAAGTTACAATGACAGTAATTAACGTAAGTATTCAGCTAGCTCTCAGCAATTAAACCCCCTTTTTCAGAACAAGGTTCAAATGAATATAAAATTCCAGGTTAAGGAAGCCGACTTTTGTAGTAAGATTTATTCTGGCTCAATAAAGCTTTGAATAGACACCAAAAGTAATAGCTAATAACTGAATGCTTACTAATTAATAATTAGCAAAATACTGTTATGGTTGTTATACTAATTCACTTGAAAATGTCATAAATAATTGAAAAATGATTCTTTATTCCTTGTTTCCTATTATAGCAATTATCAAAAGTCATGCTAGACTTGGATAAAACTTCAGTTATTAAGTAATTAACACAGAAAAAATAACTTATGCCTTCATTATTAGTCAGTTAATGTTAATTATTCTGATGTGTACGGACGTTGCATGCAACGCCCCTTCCCCCCACCTCCCACACTCCAGTAGAGAAGTTCCATAGAACGTGCTTACTCCATCCAATCAAATATAGCAAGATTTTTGAGCAATGGTATTACCTGTTCCCTCAAACCTAAAACTTTGTACCTCACCAGTAGTTGGTAACTGCCATAGCATAATTTGGCGTTGGTAAATTAGGGTATGATTTGTATTTTTTGGTAATTGCGCTCACTATTGAATAACAAATATTTGAGATTGTTAAATTTTTATTTTCATACCTTGATTGACCAACACCCATAATTTTTATCAGAGATTTAGGGAGGGTTTAGCAACAAAATTTAAAGAGATTTCATATTAGTTTATTAAACTTCAAGTTATATTGAACATAAATATAAGATAAATGAAGAATTGTTATAGCGATCGCTAAAATAGGCTACTCTCTAAAGATATAGCTTAAGACAATAAAAATAAAACTCATAAAATCAAATAAAAAAGCTATTTTGTATTTGTGAATCATCAATTCGTGACTATCAAAATTTTTGGAGGATAGTTATGTCAGAAAAAATAGCTTCAGATGTCAGAAATGTTGCCATAGTAGGCCCCTATCTGAGTGGAAAAACAACCCTACTAGAAAGCTTATTATCAGTCACAGGAGCAATATCCCGTAAAGGTAGCATCAAAGAAGGTAACACAGTCGGAGATGCTACAACAGAAGCCCGCGATCGCTCCATGACAGTAGAAATAAATGCTGCCAGTACCCACTATGGTGGCATCAACTTTACATTCCTAGACTGTCCCGGTTCCATAGAATTTGCCCAAGAAACCGATAACGCTCTGATCGGTGCAGGAGCAGCAATAGTCGTATGCGAACCAGATCCCAACCGCGTTCTCACCCTCGCCCCACTATTTCAATTTCTCGATGACTGGGAAATTCCCCACATAGTATTCATCAACAAAATGGATCGGGTATGCACGGATGAAACCGAATGTCAATCAAACTTTAGAGAAATATTAGAAGCCCTCAAAACCATATCTAACCGCCCCATCGTACCCCATCAATACCCCATTGCTAAAAATAATCAACTAATTGGATTCATTGACTTAGTAACCGAACAAGCTTATCATTATCATCCAGGAGCGCCATCAGACCCAGTAGCAATTCCCGAATCTCTGAAAGCAGAAGAACACACTGCTAGAGAACAAATGCTGGAAGAGCTAGCAAATTTTGACGATAACCTCTTAGAAGAATTAGTCGAAAATATCGAACCATCCCAAGCAGAAATAGTCGCCGACCTGAAAATGGAACTGGGTGCAGATTTAATCGTACCCGTATTTGTAGGGGTAGCAGAAAAAGATTCTGGCGTGCGTTCTCTCCTAGACGCTCTAGTGCGAGAAACTCCCGCTCCCACAGAAACAGCAAAACGTCGTGGCTTAAAATTTGATTCCGAAACAGCCATTGCTCAAGTATTGAAAACCTACTATACTCCTCAAGGTGGGAAACTCTCCTTAGTGCGAGTATGGCAAGGCGAAGTTACCGATGGAATGACATTAAACGGACTTCGCATTGGTGGAATGTATAAGTTAATGGGTCAACAAACAGAAAGCCTACAGTCAGCGAAAACAGGCGAAATAGTTGCCCTCAGTCGCATGGAAGGTATCGAAACAGGCGACACTTTGACAGCAGATGCAAACCTCACCACCGAGTTAGCAAAAGCAGCAGTATTACCTCCCGTTTTTGCCATGGCGATCGCTCCCGAAGACCGCAAAGACGAAGTAAAAATGAGTGCTGCTTTAACCAAGTTGCTCGAAGAAGACCCCGCCTTAAAGTGGGAACAACATGGAGACACCCACGAAGTTATTCTCTGGGGTCAAGGAGAAATACATCTCCAGGTAAGTTTAGACCGTTTGCGCCGCAAATATAATGTCTCCATGACAACCCACTTACCCCAAGTTCCCTACAAAGAAACCATTCGCAAAAATACTTCCTCCCACGGTCGCTACAAACATCAAAGTGGCGGTCACGGGCAATTTGGAGATGTGTATTTAGATATTAAACCGTTGCCACGAGGAGCAGGATTTAATTTTAGCGAAACCATTGTTGGTGGTGTGGTACCGAAGCAATATATTCCCGGTGTAGAAACAGGAGTGCGGGAATATCTCGAACAGGGTCCTCTTGGTTTTCCTGTGGTAGATGTGGCAGTGACATTAACTAATGGTTCGTATCATTCTGTGGATAGTTCCGAGCAAGCGTTTAAACAAGCAGCGCGAGTCGCAATGCAGCAGGGAATGAGTAACTGTGAACCAGTATTATTAGAACCCATCGCTTTAGTAGAAATTTTTGCACCCAGCGAGTTTACCTCAAAAGTGTTGCAGGTAATAAGTACCCGTCGCGGTCAGATATTGGGTTATGAAACTATGACTAACTGGAAAGCGTGGGATAAGACCTCTGCTTATTTAGCGTTGTCGGAAATGCAGGATTTAATTGTGGAGTTGCGATCGCAAACAATGGGAGTCGGTTATTTTAATTGGCAGTTTGATCATTTACAAGAAATGCCAGATAAATTAGCGGAAAGGGTATTAGCAATGAATGGCAATGGTAATGGAAAAAGTTAGATCTTGATCAAATAAGTAGCGTTTAGGGTGTGTTAATAATGCACCCTATTTTTTTGTCTTTGAATTATGTTGCAAAATTATCCTTATTGTCTCTTTTATCAATACCAATTAACCTGAATCATTAAGGTCTAGAATATAGGATAATTTTATTCCCTTGTAAGCCAAAATAATAAGTGTTTCCAGAATATACAGCATACCTTTTCTCCTGAATTCCTGGTATATTAATATTTTCATCAATTATTACAGTTCTAACAGAACGATTTGAACCATGTAAAGTCCAAGTTACTTGTCTATTACTGGGAAGGTATTTATCTTCTTCATTTCCAAAATCGTAATATATATTAATTGCTGTAGGGTTTTGCAATAAAATTTTATCACTACAGACATTTGATTCAGTTAAACTAAGACCTTGGGAAGCACCTGTAGAATTACAAGGCCCAGCATTAGGTTGAGTTAAGTTAAATCCATCTGCTAAGACTTTATTAGGATGAAAAACAATTAGATTAGCTGCGGTTAATAAACTTAACACCAAGACTCTGTTGTTGTATAAACGCATATTGTTTTTCCTCTGTATTCAGTTTTTATATTATTAGTCTAACTTTAGAAAAAGATATGTCAAATAGTATTGAAATATTATTTTAGATATATTTACTTTACTTTACGAAGTTGGAGGGACTTTGACAAAGACTGCGGTTGTTAACAATTTCTGCCCTCTCGAAAGAATTAAAATTTCGAGCTACCACCACCGATAAAATAGGACTTATAATTCAGGAAATAAGCACAATGGATATATGGCAACCTGATTCTGATTATCCTAATTTTGTACCTCTAGAAAGTCACATTAAATTTGAGGTACAGTTGGAACGTAATGTTCAATTGCATTTAGATGATAATTTTCTAACTATTAAACTTCTACAAGTTTTCCATGTCAATTGATAATTTTTTCCTGAACAGCCTGATTAATCACCAATTAAAACTCTCCTAAGTCTATCGGATACTTGCTGATTTTTGTATAGTTATTGTAGTTTTTGCTAGTCATAGTGAACGCGAATAATATGTGGCGGTCACTTAGTAATTTTATATCTATTCTACTGTAACAAGATTTTTTGAAATTAGTATTAATCATATATTTATAGCTGAATTATGTTTTTCAATTATCCAATTATTTGTAATATTCCCCCGCCGGATACCTGCCTGCACGGGCACAAGATTTATCCTCGCCCCGCCGGGGACTAGGGCATGGATTTTTTCAAACTGGTATTATCTACTTCTGGACAAAATGTTGTCTTTTTTACAATTAATTTAGCAAGAGAAAGTCATATTATGATTAAATAATTGTCAGCGACCGCTAAGATTTTTTTTTACTGATAAAATCATGCTTTACAGCAACTATATTTATTTAGATAAACTCAAAAAAATCATTATTGAAAAGTAAAAATTAGAGAAATAAAGTCTGCGCCTTATAACCCCTCATCATAAGTTTTATGATACTTTATGCCTTCTTAAATACTATATACTTAAACTACCGAGGTTTTGAGAAAATAAAATATGCTCAAACTACCTATCTTCTCCAAAAGCAACTTACAAAATGAATAGTAGCTCGTCTAGACTAAAATTGCGTGTCAAACCTCCCCCTTTTACTTGCAGGAGAGGGGTTGGGGGAGAGGTCTTAATTAACTCAAATTTACCCACCTTTTAAAGCTAGACACGTTAATAAGCTGAGTTTTTGGATAAAATAGATGATGTGGGATAGTGCGTTACATTTATTTTTCCTGACAGAATGCTGCACAAACATATAAAGCGGAGCTTTGCGTCAGCAAAACACACCTACTAGACTACTAAATTTTTCTCTCATTATCAATAGTTTTAAGGGATTTTATAATGAAAATAAAAACATTTTTGCATTTGACTTTTTACAGTATATTTTGGGTCTGGAATATTGCTTTTTTAGGAATTGTTTATTTCTGGATTTTGCCAAGTATTGGCTCCTCTTTAATTGAAGCTACATTTTCTGGTTTAATCCCCAATCAATTTTTGATTACTTTCATCGGCATTATAGCAATTCCAACTATTTTTACTATTTTTGGTGGCTGGCATTTTCGCAAACAACCTCTACAATTAATTCGGTTATTTTATGGTGTAGAAGCACCTTTATTTTTACTATGTTTATTGCGTTTATTTGTACTGCGAGAACTTACGGAAGCTAGCACTTTAATTTTAGGCACAATATTAGTTAGTATTATCGCCTTTACTCTGGAAATGTTATGTGGTTATGTTAAGAGAAGTCCGTTAGTATCATGGTTACAATTATTTGCCCACACTCTCATGTTATTAACTGGTTTATATGTGGGAATATTAATGCTATTTTATGCTGTGCCAGTATCTGTAATTTTGTTACGCGAATTTTTCTCATTTTCTTGGGTTGAAGGAATTATTTATGAGTTAACTTACGCTCCTAGCTATGCTTTTACATTGCTTTTATCTTTATTTGTATTGGCTTTAAGCACAACTTTATTTGTGTTTATGCCTTCAGCTTTGGCAAGTTTATACGTTCATTCTGGGCAAAGAATATTGAGAATGTTTGCTTTTAAAAATGGGTATAAACGTACATTTCAAGGTGCTGTTGCTGTAATAATTTCCTGGATGATTCTATTTGTTTCATTTCAGCAACAACCCCAAGTTGTAGCTTTTCAAATGTTAGATTTACCAGTCAGAAATAATAGCGATCGCCAAGAACTTTTGGCTAATTCTGATTTAATTAGGGATGGATTAGTTAATGCCTATTTATCCTCCTATCGTTATCTAAGTACGGCTGCCAGAAGTAACCAAATTCGGATTATGTACAGAAGCACATTTGGTTTGCCAGAATCAATTAATCAAGGATTACAAGATTATTTCAATCATCTTGCCTCACCTTTCTTATATAAAGGTTCTGATAAAGATAAAGAAAAGGCAGCAAAACTCTATAGTAATTTTTTCGATACCCCCATTCAAAAAGCAGAACAAAAAACTATTCTTAATGCTCTTCAATCAACAGCTAATGTAGATGAAGTTAAAGCTGGATTATTAAATATTGGAGAACAAAAAGTCTGGCTGAAAAACCAAGAAGTTACTGTTACAGAAAATGGAGATTGGGCAGATATAGAACTATATGAAATTCACGAAAATCAAACCTTTGAACCCCAAGAAATTCTCTATTATTTCACCCTCCCAGAAAGTGCAGTTATTACAGGTATTTGGTTAGGGGATACCGACAACCGCGCCCAACGTTTTCCTTTCAAAGTTTCCCCTCGTGGTGCAGCACAAAAAGTTTATAATTCTCAAGTTAGAAGGGAACGCCCAGTCGATCCTGCTCTGCTAGAAAAAGTCGGACCTCGCCAATATCGTTTACGAGCATTTCCCATACCAGCAAAATTATCAGTAAGGGAACGAAAAAATAACTCAGAAAGACCAACAAAAATGCACTTGTGGTTAACTTATCAAGTAATGGCAAAAGATAATAGTTTTGCTTTACCGGAGTTGACAGAGAAACGTAACATATATTGGAATAAAGACACAAAACGAATTTACAACGGCAAGTCTGTCGGAGGTGAGCAAGAAGAATGGTTGCCACCGAGTATTCCCGCAGTTGCTCAAACAACTCCACAACAACATCAGATAAATTTCGCCAACGGATATCAAATTTCTGCTCAACCCTTAGTAACGCGAGAAAAATTTTTACCAGAAAGCGAACGGTTTGCAGTAGTTGTAGATACTTCCTACAGCATGAGAAATAATACCAAAGAACTAAAACAGAATATTGACTGGTTAATGGCAAATGGTTTAGGAGACCTAAGTTTTGGGAATGGTGATGCAGATATATATCTGACTGATGTTAGTTTTCCACCGGAACGCATTGATGATATTAGTCAGTTTGATGCTAAGAAAGTTACATTTTTCGGCACGCTCCAATATAAGGAAATGCTCGAACAATTTCTCCAGTTACGAGGGGATACTCGCTACAATGGGTTGATATTGGTGACAGATGAAGGTAGTTATGAACTCTCGGATGATGATCAAGAAATGCCGAACTTATCTGCTCCTTTGTGGATGCTGCATTTGGGGGCAATGCCACCTGCTTATGATGATGCCACATTAAAATTGATGCAAAAAAGTGGCGGTGGTGTGGCGACAAAACTTACCGAAGTATTCCAACAAGTGACGGCAAAATCAAAATTAGGAAAATCTGTTGTTAGTGTGGCAGATGGATATGCTTGGTTTATGGAGAAAAAATCTCGTGGGGAAATAATAGAGGATAGTTTTGCTCCCCTGGCAGCTCAACAGTTAGTTTTGGGTTTGAGTAAAAAAATGAACTTGGATACTTTGGAGGAGTTGGATGCTATTCACGCGATCGCCAAAACCTATAAAATAGTTACGCCTTATTCTTCAATGATAGTTTTAGTTAATGACGAACAACGGGAAGCTCTAAAACGAGCAGAAGCAGCAGCAGATCGTTTTAACCGGAAAGTTGAGGATGGCAAGGAGCAATTAACAGATCCGAATAATCCGTTGGATGCTGTAAGCGCACCCGAACCTGGTATGGTATTGGGAATGGTGGTAATAGGATTTTTCTTATTTATAGGACTTACGCAGAGACGCTATATATAACGTTCAAAACTATTGTGCAATAGTTTTTTTAACTCTATACATACTACCTTTGCATAAGTCCTGATTTATTTATTATGTATGGAAAAAATAGAGAGCGAGTAACCTGGAAGACCTCTCCCCCCTGCCTCTCCCCCTTCCCTGCAAGGGAAGGGGGATAGGGGGTTAGGTTTGTCAAGCTATATAATAAGTATTGAATATTTTGCAATAGTGATATAGCTGTCGCTAGGCTCCGCCAACGCTCTATAATTAAATTATCTTTTGATTTTTAATTAACTAAATCAAAACTACTAATGACTAGACTATCCCCAAACCACTCTCACAATAATTCTCTAGGAGCTGCAAATGTTAGCTGGTTAGCAATAATAGGGACAACAATAACACCAATCATAGTTATTGTTGGTATTATTGCTGATGGAGACAGCATTCTTTGCTGGTTTAAAGAACCATGTCCAATAAAGCCAGATAATAATGCAACTGCATCTCAAACTCAGAAAACCATACCAACTCCCAACTCTATTTCCACCGCTGCTAATATTTCTGAAGTTTCCACTTTTAACAAGACACCACTTCATATCGAATATGTTCGGTCTTTAGCTATAACCCCAGACGGGCAGACTATTGTTACTGGTAGTAGCGACAATACTATCAAAGTGTGGGATATGGCAACAGGGAATCTGAAGGCTACCCTTACTGGTCATAGCGACTCGGTTAGGTCTGTAGCCATAAGCCCAGATGGGCAGACTATTGTTAGTGGTAGTTGGGACGATACTATCAAAGTGTGGGATTTAGCAACAGGGAATCTTAAAGCTACCCTTACTGGTCATAGCAGCTCGGTTAGGTCTGTTGCCATCAGCCCAGACGGGCGGACTATTGTTAGTGGTAGTTGGGACGAAACTATCAAAGTGTGGGATTTAGCAACAGGGAATCTGAAGGCTACCCTTTCTGGTCATAGCAAATCGCTTCAATCTGTTGCCATCAGCCCAGACGGGCAGACT
>JASJEE010000237.1 GCA_030064835.1 Microcoleaceae cyanobacterium MO_207.B10
AATTGAGAATTGAGAATTGAGAATTTAGAATTACCTCTCCTTGAAAAGAAGAGGATTGACGAACAGGAAAATTTTTATTTATTATCCCCTTAAAAGGGGAGGCTTTAAACCACAATATTTCGGTAATAAAACCGAATTGATTAATTATCAATTATTCATTGCTAATGGATAGCTTTAAGAGCAGGGTCTTATTGCTGTTTGCGTAGCATTCCGCAAGAAGAGCTGAGTGCTAATAGCTGTTTACGCAGCATGACCCAGGAAATGTTTACTAATAATTTCATAATTTTTCTAGATTTGAGGATTTTCACGATTGATATATGGTGATTATTTTAGGATATCCATTATAATTACTACCAACTATGTTATATCAATCCTAAATAATTTGTGAAAAAAACTGTAGGGATTTGGTCTTTTTATCCCATTTTCGATTGGGTTTGGAAACCAAACCCCTACGATAAAACATTAAAATTACGGTATAAAGCCTCTTCTCGACTAAGAGAAGAAAAAATTCCTTGAGCGCCAATCCTTACTATTACAGAAGAGGTAATTATTAATTATTAATTATTGAAAGCCTATTTAGGATTGTTATAATAGCGGAATACTTATTACATCTATAATATTTTAGGAAAAATTTTATCAGGGGATTACATTGTCAAAAACAACATTTAAACCAAAACATCCTTTTGTCCGTCTACTTAATTATGGAGGTAAATATAAAACTCAAATTTGGCAAGCGGTTATCTGTTCAATTTTAAATAAAATTTTTGACCTAGCACCTCCAGTTTTAATTGGTGCAGCAGTAGATGTTGTTGTCAAACAAGAAGATTCTTTAATTGCTCAATGGGGAATCAAAGATATTTTTGGGCAACTTTTGGCTTTGACATTTCTGAGTTTAATTGTCTGGGGATTAGAATCAATTTTTCAATATGCTTATGAGCGACTTTGGCGAAATTTAGCTCAGAATATTCAGCACGATTTACGCATTGAAACTTATAGCCATTTACAAGATTTAGAATTAGCCTATTTTGAAGAACGTAGTACAGGCAATTTAATGGCTATTTTAAATGATGATATTAATCAACTAGAAAGATTCTTGGATGTAGGAGCAAATGAAATAATTCAAGTAACAGTAACAGTTATAATTATTGGCGGTGCTTTTTTTGTTTTAGCTCCTAGTGTTGCTTGGTGGGCAGTATTACCAATGCCCTTTATTATTTGGGGTTCAATTTGGTTTCAAAAATTTCTGGCTCCTCGTTATGCTGAAGTTCGAGAAAGTGTAAGTTTATTAAGTGGGCAATTATCTAATAATCTCTCAGGAATTACCACAATTAAAAGCTTCACAGCAGAGAATTATGAAGTAGGAAGAATTACCAAAGAAAGTGAAGCTTATAAAACCAGTAATAGAAGAGCTATAACTTTTTCTGCTGCTTTTGTACCTCTAATTAGAATTATAATTTTTATCGGTTTTGTGGCAACTTTATTATTAGGTGGATTAGAAGCAGTTGCTGGTAGATTAGCCGTAGGTACTTATAGTGTCATGGTATTTTTAACTCAACGATTATTATGGCCTTTAACTCGTTTAGGACAAACTCTCGATTTATATCAAAGAAGTATGGCTTCTACTAATCGGGTGATGAATTTATTGGATACTCCAATTACTATTCATCCAGGAGATAAACCTTTATCTATTGAGTCTGTTAAGGGAGAATTAGAATTAGAAAATGTTACTTTTGCCTATCAGGAAAAATTTCCAGTTGTGGAAAATATTTCCCTGAAAATTCCAGCAGGAAAAACTATTGGAATTGTCGGTTCAACAGGTTCGGGAAAAAGTACGATAGTCAAATTATTACTGAGGTTTTATGAAGCTCAATCAGGTAAAATTACTCTGGATGGAATTGAAATAAATCAAATTAATTTACAAGATTTACGACGGGCAATAGGATTAGTAAGTCAGGATGTATTTCTATTTCATGGAACTGTGGCAGAAAATATTAGTTATGGTTCTTTTGATGCAACTTTGCCAGAGATTATTGCAGCAGCTAAAATTGCTGAAGCGGATGATTTTATTAATCAATTACCCCAGGGTTACGATACTATTGTTGGGGAGAGAGGACAGAAATTATCAGGAGGTCAAAGACAACGAATTGCTATTGCTAGGGCGGTGTTAAAAAATCCGCCTATTCTAATACTTGATGAGGCAACTTCAGCAGTGGATAATGAAACTGAAGCAGCCATTCAAAAATCTTTAGAAAAAATCACTCAAAATCGGACAACTATTGCCATTGCTCACCGTCTTTCAACTATCAGAAATGCCGATTGTATTTATGTCATGGAACATGGCAAAATAGTAGAATTCGGTCGCCATGAAGAATTATTAGAAAAATCAGGAATTTATGGTAGTTTATGGCGGGTACAATCTGGTTTAAGATTAGTTAGTTAGTGAGTTTTAGGTTGTTACATTTTATCGTCGGGGTTTGGTCTCCAAACCCAAGCGAAAATGGGATTTGGAAACCAAAAGTTTTTTTCACAAATCATTTATAGTTCTATATAGTATTACTTATGCTTAGTTAGCGAAAATGGGATTTGGAAATCAAACCCCTACAGTTTTTTTTACAAATCATTTATTATTCTATATAGCATTACTCATGCTTAGTATTTGATGACAGTTTTATATTCAACACTCTTTAAATATAAATTTATGATGGAATTTAATAATAACCCACCGAATCAAAATAAAAACAATTGGCAACACAAATTAGATAAATTTGTGAGAGATAATCAAAAAGAATTAGCTGCTTTAGCATGGGGATTAAATTTAGAAAAGGGAGAAACTGATGAAACAATAGGAATTGACTTAAAAGGAACACCAAAATTTGTATATTGTTCAAAAAAAGCTATAGAAACATTAAACCGAAATGTTGATGGTAAAATTCAGGAAATTTTAGGTTTAATAGATGGTTATAAACCAGAATTAGAAGTATTAATGATTGCCATTGGTGATGGTCAAATTAAATTAGTTTATTTTCAACCAGAAATATCTCCACCTAATTGTTTTGAAGAATTAGGTCAGAATGTTGACGCTTTATTAGAAATATTAGAAACAAGATTGAGTGAATCAATATCAACTTGAAATATTTAGTAGGGGTTTGGTCTCCAAACCCATACCCCAAACATATCTTTTCATTCTAATTGTTTTGAAGAATTAGGTCAGAATGTTGATGCTTTATTAGAAATATTAGAAACAAGATTGAGTGAATCAATATCAACTTGAAATATTTAGTAGGGGTTTGGTCTCCAAACCCATACCCCAAAAATATCTTTTCATTAATTAAATAAACCAAACCCTAGAATTAAAACTAATTATCATCATTGAAAATATGAGAAACAGGAATGATTGAATCAATATCAACCAGAAATATTTAGTAGGGGTTTGGTTTCCAAACCCCTACCAGACAAAAATTTTTCCAATAGTAAACCGAGTGTTAATTTAATCCCAAAAAATTAGGTTAAAAATCCACATCTTCATCCAATTCAATCTTTTCATTTTCTTCTGGTTTATCTATACCAATATTACTATTTTTAGACTCCACAATCTGAGAATCAATAGATAAATTAGCAGGCTCAGATGCGGCAGGTAAATCAATTTTATCTGCCAATTTAATTGATTCTATATCTACTATTTTTCCCTGAAAAAAATCAACTATACGACGAGTAGCGATCGCCACAGTCTGTCTTCCTCTTTCATCATATTTTTCCTGTTCTACCACATCATTCAACTGTGGTTTAGACAGAGAAACCTCTGGGATAATTTTCTTTTCTTTCTGGGAATTTATCGTCTCAGATGGTAGGCTGATTTCTGGTTCATCCTCCGAAGTTTCATCATCTGAATTAGAAGTTTCTTTATCTTTATCAGGTTGAGTTCTTTGATTGTCTTTTCTAATCGTATTTAGAGAAGTTATATTTCTATTTTGGAGAGTATTATTATGTTTAGGATCATTAAGCTCTATTTTTACCTTGATTTGCTTATTCAAGACTTTTTCAAAAGCATCCTCAATTTTAGATGTGTTGTCAGATACCTTTTTTAACCAAGTTTGAAAGCGAATACCTATACAAGCTAGTTGACCATTAAAACTTAGTAATTTTCCATGTTGTTGTAACAACTGTTTAGTACCAGGTTGTTTAATTTCAGCAAGTACCCGTTGCCAAATTTCTTGTAAATCAGCTTCTTCAGGATTAATATTAACTGCTTCATAACTAACTAAATTTTCCTCACTTTTAGGAGCAGAATGAATTTCTTTTGCTTCTGATACTTGCTGTTTTGGTTGTGCAGAAATAGGTTGCTTTATCTGGGGTTGAGGTGAAGTTTTTGGTGTAGTTTGAACCGGAATATTTTTACTTGTTTCTCTGCTGATTTGTTGTTGAGGTAAAGACTCAACTATTACCCTTGAAGCTACCAATGCAGAAGGCAATAATCCTAATAAAGTTACCTCCAACCATAAACGAGGTTGAGTAGTATTTTTAATTTGTGCTTCCGATGTTTGTAAATGTTTTTGACCTAATAAAATTTGACTGACATCTAACTTTTGAGAAAATTGACAAAGCTGTTCCCAAGTCGGTTGTGTCAACGCCACTAAATTTTCACTTGTCGGCGCTGTTTTTGCTATTAATAAATCTCGATAAAATGCTGCCAAATTTTGCAATACAATAATAGGTTCCCTACCCCGATCCATAATTTGACGACTACATTCTAATACTGCCGTAGCATTGTCAGAGGCGATCGCCTCTAACAGTGTCATTAAATCTCTTTCTGGTACCGCTCCTACCAAGTCCCAAACTTGTTCAACCGTAATTTCACTTACTAATAGACTTAACTGATCGAGTAAACTTTCTGCATCCCGCAACCCACCTTGAGCAATTTGAGCGACCATTTGAATAGCTTCGGTAGTAATATCAATCTTTTCCTTATTAGCAATATGATGTAAATGTTTTACCATTGCTTCTAAGGGAATTCTACGAAAGTCAAACCTTTGGCAACGGGAAATAATCGTGGGTAAGACTCTTTGGGGGTCTGTGGTAGCTAAGATAAAAACTACTCGGTTTGGTGGCTCTTCTAAGGTTTTCAGCAGAGCATTAAAAGCTGAAACTGATAACATATGGACCTCATCCACCACATAGACTTTGTAGCGACATTGTACGGGTGCAAACTGAGCTCTTTCGATTAATTCCCTAATGTTGTCCACACCAGTATTGCTGGCAGCATCAATTTCAATTACGTCCAGAGTTGACCCTTTTGTAATCCCTACACAAACATCACAAGTACCACAGGGAGACGCTGTAGGGTGGTCATGGGAGAGACAGTTGAGAGATTTGGCAAAAATGCGAGCGCTGGAGGTTTTACCAGTACCTCTGGGCCCTGTGAATAGATATGCTGGGGCGACCCGTTGACTCAGGATGGCGTTGCTAAGGGTTTGGGCGATCGCATCTTGACCCACTAGGTCAGCGAAGCTTTGAGGACGATATTTGTGATGTAGAGGTTCGTAGGTCACAATCAGGGATAGAATTTGTCAGGATATTTTGATTTCTTGAGGTAATAATAGATACTACCTGGTACAAACTAGCAAGTATTCATACTTATAGTTTATATTTGAGCAGTTGATTACTATCAAATATTCAGTTTATAACTAATATTTTAACAATTTATGTATTTTTTTAAATTTATATTAAGTAGACTATCTATTATTATAGAGTAGTAGGTCAAAGCGGGAATATTATACCAAATATTTACGAGTAAATTAGTGGAGGGCAAAATTATGCTATGACTACTAAATTCTCAACTCATATCTAGGTAAATAGTATTAGTATCTTTTCTTGTTTGATTTAGTTATTACTCAAATAAGAATAGGCTTTAAATTTTGATGAAGTTAGTGGAATTTGTTTGAATTAGATTAGCAATCTATATAGCAACTTAGGTAACTAGATTTTGTTGATGATCAACCACATCGGCCCAAATAATTATACCTGTGGTAATTTTCTACTCATCTATAATATCCTGGCCAATTAGTAGTAGCCTCAAGTAATGTTTACAATTATCACTATTAGGGTTTGTCCTCAAAAAGCTAACTCCTTTATTTTTAGCTAAAACTCCCGTAAATTAACTGTCAAATTATATATATTTTGAGCCTATGTCAACACCAATAATTATTGTGGAACCAAGATTAGCCCAAGCTTCTCCCACACCACAACCAGTTTTGTCATTAAAACCAGAGTATATTTGGATGGGCGCCTCTGGATTATTATTAATATTGCTGATTATTTTAGGTGTATTTCACCAGATGAAAATGAAGCAATTTAACAAAAAATTAGGTATTGAAGAATTCAGAAACAAAGACCTCCATAAAAAGTATAAACTAGCTGTAGCAACTATCTCCAAAATGGAGAAAAATCCTGACCTAATTCATTCACGAGAGTTTAACTTAGACTACTTAAGAATGCGGATGGCAGAGGAAGTTTTTCACTTTGCAATTGTCAATCAAATCAAGGTAAAAGTTAAACAAAAGATTAGTTTAGCACTCCGCCCCACTCAAGCTGCAGCTGGAGAAAAAATATCTCCTAGCGGCAGGCAAGTTGATTCCATGTTTGACGTAGAATATGACACTGGCGAACCAGGTAAAGATATCAAAAAAAGAATCTTATTTCGGGTGTCAGTTAAACTGACAAAATTACCAACTCAGGCAACTTCTCAAACTATTAATCAAATTATTGATTGTTTAGAAACCTACCTTAGTCCTAGTGACGATCATGATAATTGGACTCCAACTATTCAAGGTCGAATTGTACATATTGACTGGGACCAAAAAGCGAAACCGACACCAATGTTGGTACTAGAACAATCTAATGATGGGGTATTATTTAGAACTAATCGACCCGCAGTTAGAAATGTTAGCTCTCCTCCACCTGCTCCTAAATCATCAGGTAAACGTCCTGGAAAAGGAACTACTAAAGCAGGTAGTAAACAAAAAACAAAAGGTTCAGCTAAAGGCAATACTAAAGGTACAAAAATTCACAAATAAGCTACTTCAGTTACTATCTTCAAAGTATTAACTTTTGATATTTTATCGCCAATTAAATGTCAGGATTTAGCCAGCCTCTTACAGAGGAACTGCGTTATCAGCTATTAACTTATTGTCAGCTGTAAGTGGCATTAGTATTGATATTATTGAGGGATAATTGAAAGTATGGCTCAAAGCTAAAGTTGTAATATTAGCAGTTTTTTAATTTCCATCATACCTGAAAGCTAACCCGCAAGCTAGCTGAATGCTTACAAACTAATTAATTAATTAATTAATTAATTAATTTACTTTTGCAGAATTAACAGCTTTTTCTATAGTTAAATCTGTCTGGGGTAAAAGACGACCATCTTCCATTTGAATTATGCGGTCGGCAATATCTAAAATACGATGATCGTGGGTAACAAGTAAAATAGTAGTCTTCTGTTCCCTCGCTAAACTTTGCATAATTTCGACTATATTTCTACCTGATTTACTATCTAAAGCAGCCGTCGGTTCATCGGCTAATACTAACTTAGGTTGACTGACTAAAGCACGAGCGATCGCTACTCTTTGTTTTTGTCCGCCAGATAAATTATTAGGGTAATAATCTACTCTTTCTCCTAATCCTACAGCTTCTAATATACCGATAACTTTGTGATTAGTTTCTGGCTCAGAAATATGGGGATGAAGGTCTAAAGACATCTGCACATTTTGTTTAGCTGTTAAAGAATTTAATAAATTATGACCTTGAAAAATATAGCCAATATGACGACGTATTTCTACTAATTTTTTCTGATTTGCTCCTTGTAGTTCTTCGCCAATAACTTTCAGACTAGCGTCTGATTCTGCTGAAGATTTTTGTAGATATCTTAAACCGCCAATTAATGTTAATAATGTTGTTTTACCACATCCTGAAGGCCCTGTTAAAATTACAATTTCTCCTGGTTTTAATTTCAAGTTAATCTCAAATAAAACTTGTTTTTGAAGGTTTCCTTGACCATAATAATAGTTAATATTTTTGATAGATACAACAGGTTTGATAGTCATTTGTTGATTATTTATATAGTATTTAGTCTTTGGTTTTAGGTGTTAGGTTTTAGGTTTTAGGTGTTATACAAATTACCAAAAGTCATACTATACTTACAAAACATTTCAGGTTTTAACCTGAAATAATTCCATTCCCTGAAATAGATATCTGACTTAATTATTAGTTTTGTATAATAATGGAAAAATATTCTAATACACCCCATCACCCCATCACCCCATCTTCCTATCTCCACATCAGACCGTCTATTTTTCAATAGACCCCAAATTGGTTCTATAGGGTGTCACCGCGTCCGCGTCCCCGCGTCACCGTGTCAAATCTTACACCCTTCCCTACTCCCACTTTAAAAAATATCTGCGGGGTCAGCTTCCTGTAATTTTCGCATTGCTATTACTCCCGATAAACAACACATAAACATTGTTAAGACCCATACCATAATTGCCTTTGATATCGTCATAATCATCGGTAAACCTGTAGCATTTCTCGCCAAACCATACAAAATATTAGCAACAGTAAATCCCGGAATATAACCAATTATTGCTAATATCAAAGACTGCTGAAAAATCACCAATAAAAAGTAGCGATCGGCATAACCCATAGCCTTCAAAGTAGCATATTCAGGCAAATGATCGGACACATCAGTATATAAAATCTGATAAACAATAACTATCCCCACAATAAACCCCATTCCTGCACCCAAAGTAAACACAAAACCGATAGCCGTACTTTCTTGCCAATATGTTTTTTCCCACCTCATAAACTCTGATTTAGAGAAAATAAAAACATCATTTGGTAATTTATTTCTTATGGTCTCGACAACTACTTCAGACTCATAACCAGATTTTAACTTAACTACCCCAATATCAATTAATCCCCTACTTCTTCTTTGATTAAAAATTCTCAGAAAATTCAAATCACTAGTAATCACATTACCATCAGCCCCAAAAGAAGCACCAATATTAAACAATCCTCCTACCTTAATTCGTCGATTTTCTAATTCTGTTACCACAGTTTTTCCCTGACTAAAACTTGCTGCTATTGCTCCATATTCATCACGGGAAGCTTCATCAAATAATACTACGTCAGACAACTTAATTTTATTCTGATTTTTCACTACACCAGGTAAATTAAATACTTGGTCAGCAGGATTAAAACCAATTACCATAATTGCTCTACTATCACGACTTTCGGGATTTCTCCAAAACCCAAAATCAATATATATAGGACTAATAGATGCTACACTTTCAAAAGCCAATACTTGATATAAACGTCTTTGGGAAAAACTTTTCATTGCTCTTAAAGCAGTAGATTGAGAACTAACTAGAAAAATATCTCCTTCTAATTTCTGATGAAATTTTACTGCACTATCAAATAAAGCATCTCTAAATCCAAACTGCATAAACATCAGAAGATCAGCAAAGCCAATACCTGCCATTGCTACTAATAAACGAACTTTTTCTTTAGTTAGTTGTAGCCAAGCAAGAGGGATTTTACGAGTCATAGTTTTTTTGATAAGATATTAAATATTATACCAAATTCAATAAAGATTGTTACCATAAAATATGGATGTCAAAGGATGAGAAAATTTGCACTTATTCTATCTCATACCTACCACCTA
>JASJEE010000238.1 GCA_030064835.1 Microcoleaceae cyanobacterium MO_207.B10
ACAAAGTAGGGACGTTGCATGCAACGTCCCTACTTTGTGGTAATGACGAGGTGGTTTATTGCACAGAAAAATTTTAACCTTTATATTTATCTGTCAAAGCATCTCTTGCTTGCTCCCGGTCATCAAAATGAATTTTTTCTGTACCCAGAATTTGATAATCTTCGTGACCTTTTCCTGCTATTAATACTCCATCTCCCGGTTTAGCTTCCATAATAGCAGTGCGAATAGCTTGGGAGCGATCGCCTATTACCAAAGGCTTAATATCTGGAGATATTCCTTCTAAAACATCCTGTAATATTTTCTCCGGGTCTTCAGTCCGGGGGTTATCAGATGTCACTACAGCTAAATCTGATAATTCTGCAGCTATTTTACCCATTTTTGGCCTCTTAGTGCGGTCGCGATCGCCTCCACAACCAAATACACAAATCATTCGACCGGGAATAAAAGGTCGTGCTGCTTTCAACAAATTCTCTAGACTGTCAGGAGTGTGAGCATAATCAACTATGACGCTGATATTCTGCTCATTACTAATTTGTACTTTTTCCATGCGACCAGGTACACCTGGAAATTCTGATAACTGAGAAACCACCATCTCTAAATCTAAACCTAAATGCAAAGCTGCTCCCACTGCAGCCAACATATTAGATAAATTATATTGCCCTACCAACGGCAAATTAAAAGTCCTCTCACCCTGGGGAGTATGCAATATTCCCTTAACTCCAGTGGGTTGATATTCTAAATCTGAAGCCCACAAATCTGCCGAAGTATCGTTAGTGCTATAACTCCAAACCTGCTCCGGTTTCATTCTGGCGATTAACTTTTTGCCGTAGGGGTCGTCAGCGTTAATGATGGCGCGACCTTTGAGATAGTCTGGGCTAAATAGCAGCGCTTTTGCCTCAAAGTAATCATCCATATCTTTGTGATAGTCGAGATGGTCTTGAGTCAAATTAGTAAATACTGCTACCTCAAAAGTGCAACCCCAAACACGCTTTTGATGCAGAGAGTGGGAGCTAACTTCCATAACTGCATATTGGCTACCTGCTGCCACAGCTTCGGCAAGTTGATTCTGCAATTCCACCGCAAAGGGTGTGGTGTAGGCTGCAGTTTGTTGATATCCAGGCCAACGAACGTAGAGGGTGCCGAATAGAGCGGTGGGTAGTTGAGCATTATTAAGGAGAAATTCTACTAAGTGAGTGGTAGTGGTTTTGCCATTGGTGCCAGTAATGCCTACCATTTTCATTTTTTGCCCTGGATAATGGTAGAATGCTGCTGCAACTTCTGGGCAGGTTTGACTCATGTCGGCAACTTTGATAACGCAATTGCTAGGGGGATTTTTTTTAGCTGCAGATTCAGAAATTAGGGCTGCCACTGCGCCATTAGTGATCGCGCTTTGCCAGAAGTCTCCCCCATCGACGCGGGTGCCTGGCATTCCTAAAAATAAATCTCCTGGTTTACAAGCATGGGAGTTTGTGGCTAAACCTGTGATTTCTGTGTTTAATACGGCATGATTATTAGCTATGGAAATGCTCGGAACTTTTGCTAATAATTCTCTTAATTTCATATCATTAACTCCTATAAATTTTTACTGAGATTAGGGTTTTATAGTTTTAGTTATCTAGAACAGCAAAAGGATTAGATACAGCATATTTTGGGCTGATGATATACAAGGCGTGTGTCTTACAGTGCGGGCATCTTGCCTGTAATTCAGAGGCATCTTGCCCGCGATAGTTGTACCTCATAACATTGGAAAGCGCTGTAAAATTTCCAAAAAGTGCCTTTTCATAACCAGATTTCGTATTAGAGGCAATTTTTTTGGTTATCTTGTTCACATTGTTACAAATATTTCTGTAACATTTGCTGCAATTTTCTCACTGGCATTCGGGGAGAAGGTCGGGGAATGAGTTGTTCGGTTGTGGTATCTGGGTTAGACACAGATAGAACGGGTACTTCATATTGATATGCTTGAAACCAATCATCACGAGTGGTAATATCTCTAATCTCTAGGTTAAATTTACAGGAGCTTTCTGAGTCTTTCAGTATTTCTTCGAGTTTTTCTTGGAGTCCTTCACAAAGGTGGCAGCCTGCTTTACTGTATAGGATTAGGTTCATATTTGAGATTAAATTCTTCAGTGTAGTTATCTGATAACGATTGGGTGGGAATGGGTGGTAGTGGTAGGTTGGATAGAACCAAGTTTTAGAGCAGCTTATCCGGAGGATAAACTAAACGTAAAAATCTAAAATGGGTTCTATAGGGAAAATTTGTTAATTAGATTAATTTTCTAAATTACTGCTATGCAGTCAATTTCTACAAGTACGTCTTTGGGTAAACGGGCGACTTCGACGCAAGCGCGGGCGGGGGCATTTTCAGGGTCGAAATATTTGGCGTAGACGGTGTTAACGGCAGCAAAGTCGTTCATGTCTTTGAGGAAAACGGTGGTTTTGACGACGTTTGACCAAGTTGCTCCTGCTTCAGTGAGGATGGCTTCCAGGTTTGCCATGACTTGTTCGGTTTGTTTGGTTACGTCGTCGGTGTAGACTATTTGATTTATTCTAGTGTCGATCGCTATTTGGCCGGATACGAATAACATTTGGCCTGTAGCAGCGATGGCTTGATTATAGGGGCCAACTGGGTCTGGTGCTTTGTCGGTTTTGATTATTTTGCGGGTTGTCATGGGTTTTATTGTTTCTGTTTGTTGTTGGTTATCGGTGGGTATTTCTGGTTGGAAATTTTCAGGTTGATACACTTCACCATCTGGCATTATTGCATAAGTGCAGTCTATTTTTTCAATTTTCCAGCCGTAAACTTTTGCATCTGTTAAATCTGCTCTTTGAAGATTTGCTTTTGTTAAATCTGTTCTAGTTAAATTTGCTCTTTGGAGACTTGCTATTTCGAAATTTGCATCTTGTAGAGAAGTTTTTTGTAGGTTTTTACCGTCTAATGTTGCTCTTGTTAGGTCTACATTTTTCATATTTAAGTATGACATATTTAAGTTTGTCAAAGATACTTCCCCTAGTTTAGCAGACTGTAAATTTGCTTGTTGAAAATTTGCCCTCTTTATATTTGCCAAAGTAAGTTCAGCTTCAAATAAATCTGTTTATGACATACTTGCCCCTCAAGTTTTGCTATAGCTAAATTAGCAGTTTGGAGTGAAGCTTTACTGAAATTAGCAGATGTTAATATTGCTTCATTGAAATTAGTTTTTTCTAGATTACTATTGCTAAAGTTTGCACTCTTCAAATTAGCTTTACTCAAGTCAGCATCGCTAATATCTGCCCAACTTAAATTAACAGAAGTTCCATCTACTAATTCACTCAAATTTGCACCTAGTAAATATCCTCGAATAAATTGAGTTTGAACCAATTTAGCCTTACTCAAATTTACTCTACTTAAGTCTGCTGCTTCAAGTCTTGCATTATTTAGATTTGTATTGGATAAGTCAGCTTCATTTAAATCCGATCCTCTTAAGTCTATACCATTTAAGTCTCCACCTTTTAGGTCTACTCCTCTTAAATTTTCACCAAGAAAGTTTCTGATTCCTTGAGAATATTTTTGCAGGAGTTCTTCAGCATCCATAATTTATCTCTTGATTAACTTTTGCTAATTTTACCACTATTGATAATCGACAATTTATCAAGAAAATATATTTTTACCTAGTTATCCTTCTATAAAACGATTAAATTTACCAAAAATATTATGCCGATAATTAATTACATTGGTATATAATATATGTTTGTCAAACCAAACAAAAATAAACCACTATGAAACTCCAAAAAATTACCACTATAACCCTATTAACAATAGCTGGATTAACTACGCCAATTCTAGCAGAAAACGTTGATGAACTCCGACAATTTTTAGATAACCCATCAGCAGTTTGTCAAGGATGCAACCTCAGTGAAGCTGACCTTAGTAACATCAGAAGACGAGGTGCGAAACTCAGACAAACAAACCTAACAAATGCCAACTTAAGCAACAGTAACTTTAGCGCTTCTTACTTTACCTGTGCTGACTTAAGTAATGCTAATTTGCAAAATACTAACCTCCAATGGTCTAATTTAGTTGATGCTAACCTTCGGGGCGCAGACCTCAGAGGTGCTGACCTCAGCAAGACTGATTTAACAGGTGCTATTTTTGAAGGTGCTATAACAGAGGGTGTAATATTAGAAGGAGCAAAAATGCCAGATGGAGCAACTATTTATGATGGTCGTGGCTTAGAATCATTTCAGCCCAGACCAATTTTATCTCAACCACGCGCTCAATGTCTGGGAGGCCAAAAATAATATCAAATCTTAAAAATTTTGCTACTTTTGGGTGGAGGGTGTGGGAAGTGTAGGAAGTCTCATAGATTAGGGTTATAAAATAGTAAGTAAATATAGTAAATTAATTCAGGAATAGCATCATTACTATTGAAAATTTATGATAAAAATAAAGACTATCACTAACTATTAGTTACCATATCAAAAGTTAGTTGTTTCAGTTTATTTATCTAATTCAAAATAATTACAGCAAATTCCACCTTTGTGAGGTACATCAATAGCGGGAAGATGCCCGCACTAGGGAGGTTTGAACATTAATATCCGTACTTCATATACTTGGAATTTGCTGTAATATCAATCAGAGAGCTTTTAGCATTAGTTATAGCTCAGTCCGACTGACAAAATTCTTATTTTTTTAACAGATAATGTCTATAAATACTTCAATGTTTGATGATAATCTTTCAGTTAATTATACCAATATTGCTGCAGCAGCTAATTGTTTATCAGGAGTAGCTAACCTTACCCCTGTAATGACTTCAAAAACAGTAGACAGACTAACCAAATGTGAAGTATTTTTCAAGTGTGAAAACTTTCAAAGAACAGGTTCATTTAAGTTTAGAGGTGCTTATAATGCTCTATCAAAACTGTCAGAAACTCAAAAACAATGTGGAGTATTAACCTATTCTTCAGGAAATCATGCTCAGGCGATCGCTCTTGCAGGTAAACTGTTAAATATTCCCACAACTATTGTGATGCCAAACAATGCTCCAAAAGTCAAAAAAAGTGCTACTCGTGGTTATGGTTCTGAGATAATTTTCTATGATATTAATGAAATAACCAGAGAAGAATTGGCTAAAAAAATTGCTCAAGAAAGAGGTTATACAATTATTCCTCCATATGACCATCCTGATATTATTGCCGGACAAGGTACAGCTGCTGTGGAGTTAATTAATGAGGTAGGAAGTTTAGATTTACTATTAGTATGTTGTGGGGGAGGTGGTTTACTTTCGGGCTGCGCGATTGCCACCAAAAACCTATTAAAAAACTGTCAAGTTATTGGCGTAGAACCGAAAAATGCTGATGATGCAACTCGGTCTTTTTATTCTAAAACTCTGCAAACTGTACATAATCCTAATACAATTGCCGATGGTGCAAGAACGCCTTATTTAGGTCAGTATACTTTTCCTTTAGTGCTGCATTATGTTGATGATATGGTGACAGTTTCAGAGGAGGCAATATTAAGAACAATGTATTTTATGTGGGAGAGAATGAAGTTAGTAATAGAACCCACCGGAACCTTGGCTGCTGCAGCTTTGTTGGAAGGTATTGTTAAGGTTTCTGGTGTTAGAGTAGGGGTGATTATTAGTGGGGGAAATGTGGATTTAAAGCAGATTGGAGAGTTGTTTAGTAGGTTGTAGGTTGTAGGGTGTAGGGAGTGGGAAAAGATTTTTTATTTTCTTCTTTAAGCTTTGCTTTCTAGGGAGCGAATTAATCCACTCAATAATTTGCCGACAAAACTAGATTGATTTATAATTTTATCAATATCACTTGATTCTACTAACTTAACTCGTTTTGATAATATTATAGCATTTCCCAGTTTAGTGAGGTACACCGCTTTCGATCCCCCCTAACCCCCCTTGAGAAGGGGGGGAACTGGAAGTCCCCCTTCTCAAGGGGGATGCGCGGGGGATCGTTGATGTACTTCACCAGACTGAAAAACGCTATAATTGAGTTTCTAGTTCTTTGAGAGAACCTTGAGCAATATATAAAAATTGGGCGTTGCTGAATCAAGGTATGAAAATAAAAATTGAACAATCTCAACTATTTGCTATTCAATAGTTTAGCAATTACCAAAAAACACAAATCATACTCAAAATCAGCAACGCCAAAAATTGAACATATTCTCCTGTAGTTCTTCTACCGTAACCCTCTGCTATGTTAGAAGGAATAGAGGTACTAGAACGCCGAATTTGCGAAATCATACTATAAAGTTCTTCTCTAGGAAATTTTCTTGTTACCAAGTAACATTGTTCAGCTAGGTTCATTGCTTCTTGCCAAACTGTTAACTCTTAATAAGATTTTATATTCATACCAAATCTCAAATATTTTGCGATATTATTTTGAAAAAATAACTGTGTACTAAAAATATTTTCAATGATAATAGCAAAAAAACAATTGTTTTTTTGCTAAACCAGACACCCAACACCCTAAACCCCACACCCTAAACTTCACTCAACTCGCGGTCTAATACCATAATGACGATACCGCCAATAATCTTGGAGGATGCGATTGTGGTCAAAACAGAGGTTTTGCGGAATTTGCCAAGATTCAAACCAGGCTAAATTTTTGGCATCATCTGCAGCTTTTGGCTCCCCAGTAGCGGTGGCGATAAATACAACGCTCAGGGTATGCTGTCGGGGGTCGCGCTCTGGAGCAGAATACACATAAAATTGCTCGATTAATTCTACTGCTAAACTTGTTTCTTCCATCGCTTCTCGACGCGCTGCGGTTTCTACAGATTCGCCGTAGTCAACGAAACCACCAGGAATTGCCCAACCAAAAGGTTCGTTTTGGCGTTCGATCAGCACAATGGGTCGCCCTGGTTTATCTATTAATTCAATAATGATGTCAACGGTAGGAGTGGGATTACGATATGTCATTTCAGTTATCAGCTTTTTCAGTTATTAGTTATCAGTTATCAGTCGTATTTTTAGGGTGTAGGGTGTAGGGTGTAGGGTCTGGGAGGTGGGAGGAGACAAGGTAGACTTGGGAGAGCGGGGTTATCCTAATATCATGTCTTATTAAATAACTGTAACAGGACTTACGCATAACCGCCCCTACAGATTGTGTATCATTGGATATTTTTCGTAAGTCCTGTGTAATAAACAATCTTTCCCCAACCTGGTAGGGACGTTGCATCCAAGGTCCCTACATTGCGGTTAATTAATGTTACTTGATATAAAACCTCAAACCTAAAACCTACCACCTAATATTATTCAATCCAATTTTTAGCTCTGCTCACAGCTTTTTGCCATGTCACAAAACTTTCTTGAGCTTTGGCAGCATTTTCTCCAGGTTCAAAAACGCGCCCTACTTTACTATTACTCACCAATTTGTAGTAGTCATCCCACAAACCTACTGTTAAACCTGCACCAAAAGCAGCGCCTTGAGCAGTAGCATCAATAAATTTGGGGCGTTCGACCGGAATACCTAATACATCCGCCTGAAATTGCATTAAAAAGTTATTTTGGGATGCGCCACCGTCAACTTTAAGACTAACCATCGGAGTGCCGCTATCTCGGTTCATAGCATCAACTACTTCTTTTACTTGAAAAGCAATTGACTCTAATACTGCTCTGACCATATGTTCCCGTTTTACACCTCCAGTAATTCCTAGAAAAGCTCCGCGAGCATCCATATCCCAGTGGGGTGCGCCGAGACCACTGAGAGCGGGTACAAAATAAGCACCGTTGGTACTATCGACTTGGGTTGCTAAATGTTCAGTTTCTGCTGCAGAGTCAATCAGTTTAATTCCATCCCGCAACCACTGAATACAAGCACCTGCGGTAAACATGGCTCCCTCTAGGGCGTAAGTTCCCTTTAAACTACCGTTTGCTTGCTTACTCCAGCCAATAGTTGATAATAATTGATTTTGAGATTTAGTGAGGCTATCTCCAGTATTAGCAATTAAAAAACTGCCTGTTCCATAAGTACATTTTAACATTCCGGGGCGATCGCAACCATGAGCAAACAGGGCTGCTTGTTGGTCTCCTAAAACTGTGGCAACAGGAATAGGTAATCCTAATAAAGCTGGTTCTGTTTTGCCGAAGATGCCGAAACTAGGTTTAATTTCTGGCATCATTTCTCTAGGTATTTTAAATAAGTCTAATAATTCTTGATCCCAGTCAAGGGATTCGATATTCATTAACATTGTGCGACTGGCGTTACTGTGGTCGGTGGCATGAACTTGCCCACCAGTTAGTTTCCACAAAACCCAAGTATCGACGGTACCTGCTAACACATTGCTGAGGTCAACGTTAGGTTGTTCTTTTTTTACCCAGTCTAACACCCAGGATAATTTAGTGGCTGAGAAGTAAGCGTCTAAAACTAATCCGGTGCGTGTTTGAATTTTTTCGGCTTCACCTTTTGCTGTTAATTCTCGAATTAAGGGTGCTGTGCGACGGTCTTGCCAAACGATGGCTTTATGGAGGGGTTTACCTGTGGTTTTATCCCATAGTAGACAGGTTTCCCGTTGCACTGTTAAACCGATCGCTTGTACGTTTGAGGGAGAAATATCGGTATCGCGGAAAACACGCTCGATCATTGCATAGGTGTCTTCCCAAATTTCTTCCGCATCATGTTCTAGCCAACCCGGATGCGGGTAATATTGACGAAGTTCTTTGTAAGCTTGACCGACACTAGCACCTTGAGAGTTAAATAATATTGCTCGGTTGCCAGTTGTACCGAGGTCAAGAGCTAAAACGTATTTTTCGGTGTCTGTACTCATAAAAAATGATTTTTTTAACAGCAATACCTTGTTAGGGCTGTTTTTTGTTTACCAGAATAGTTGCTATTTTGCCTAGTAAATTTAACTTTTCTTATTATTATGTATTATAATGATTTGCTGAAATAATTTTTGAGATTATTTCACACCGATCATGTCGTTTCAGTTATCAGTTATCAGTTATCAGTTACAGCGCTTTCCGATGTTATGCGGTACAACTAAGGCCGAAATATGCTGTATCAGTCACTCCGTTCTACTAAACTTACCCAAACTTACCCATGCGTGATTGCATAAGCTTTGGAGCTAGCTTCCTGTTTCACTGAAGACCACTGACTATTGTCTGTTACTTATCTTCTCCACAGGCTTAAAATCGCTTGGAACTCAAGCTACTAATACACATAGTTGGCCAAATTGACAGCAGCGTTAAAGTCTCTGTCAGCTTGAAATCCACAGTTAGCACATTCATAAGTTCTCACATTTAACGGCATTTTCTGTTGATGCCCACAATGAGAACATAGTTGAGAACTTGGATAAAATCTAGGAGCTATCACTAACTTACTTCCATACCACTCACACTTATATGTAAGCTGACGTTTGAACTCATAAAACCCACAGTCTGCTATGGCACTTGCTAGTTTATGATTTTTGAGCATTCCACTGACATTCAAATCTTCTATCACTATGGTGCTGTGGTTTTTAGCCAACCATGTTGTGAGTTTATGCAGTGCATCTGCTCTGATATCGGCTACTTTTTTGTGAAGTTTTGCTAATTTTTTTACTGCTTTAATTCTGTTTTGAGAACCAATAACTTTTTTACTGACTGCACGTTGATGACGACCTAATCGTTTTTTGGTTTGCCTGTAGGCTTTGACATTAGCAAATTTACTGCCATCAGAACAGGTTGCTAATGTATTTATGCCTATATCTACACCAATAGTTTCT
>JASJEE010000024.1 GCA_030064835.1 Microcoleaceae cyanobacterium MO_207.B10
TTGATTATAATTGATACAAATTTTGTTGTGCTTGAGATAATTTGTTTCTCCTAAATACTCTTTTGCATAATCAAGCCATAAATCAATCATGGTTTTCTTGGGAGAATTTACTGATAAAAAATATCCCACTTGAGAAGCTGTCTTTAATCTACTTGCTAAAAGGTTAAAAGGGTCTCTAATAATCAGTAAATCATACCTTATAGAACTTCTTCCCAGGTATAAATCATGATTTAGCTCAAATTTATTACTCCCTATCTGTTCTAGAGGAAAATCTTCATAGCTATCAATCAAACAATCTCTTTTGAGAAAATTTCCCTTAGCTGGTTGACGATTATGTTCTATTGCCCATTGATATTCTGGAAATTTATCTCGGAGATTTTCATATTTGTAGCGGTAGGGGTTTTGACTCGGTAACACATTATTAATAAATCCAACTTCACCTGTTTGCTGACTTTTAACCCAGTTAATAATTGCATGGTTCCCGGTGGATTTAATACCTGCTACTCGGATTTCTTTTTGATTAACTATTTCTGAATTATGTGCTAAATTATGTTCTAAAAAACGCTTACCTTTATGAAATACTTTGTTTGGAGATTTTAATCCTTTGAGTATCAGCGATTTTGTTACCATCAAATCTATTCCTAATATTAAAATATTAGTACATAACTAAAATTGACACTATAATATTTCCATCAAATATAATAACTGAATTGTAAATCTACTGTAATAGAAGAGAACAATATCAACTAATTGACCAAATATATGAAAATCCTAATGCTTTCTTCCACCTTTCCTTATCCTCCAAGTCGAGGTGGCACCCAAGTGAGAACATTTAATTTACTCAAATATTTGAGTCAGAAACATTCTCTTACTTTAGTAACACAACGTTCTCCAGATGTCAATAATTCAGAAATAGATTCATTGCGATCTTACGTTAATGAATTGGCCATATTTCCCCGTCCCCAAGAATCAAGTTCAGGAACATTGGCAAAACTAAGACGTTTTAGTAATTTTGTAATTGAAGGTACTCCTCCAAGCGTTCTCTCAATATATTCGCCAGAAATGCAAAATTGGGTAGATGAGTTTGTCACAGCAGGTAAATGTGAGGCCATTACTTGCGAGCATAGTGTTAACGAAATTTATATCCGTCCGCAATGGCAACAGAAACTCAAAAGTTTAGTTAATGTCCACAGTTCAGTTTATGGCACCTGTCGGCAACAGTTAGAAACTGGTACGGCAGAAAAACCACTACGAGACAAACTGAATCTTCCTCTACTCCGTCGCTACGAACAACGCTATTGCTCAAAATTTTCCTGTATAGTGGCAACAACCGAGGAAGATGGAAAACAACTACAAGAATTTAACCCCAATAGTCAAATTGCAGTCATTCCTAATGGGGTGGATTTTAGTCAGTTCCCCTATAGAACTAATGACCCAGAGGGACATCAGTTAATTTTTGTGGGAGCAATGGATAATTTTCCTAATATTGACGCAGTTCGTTTTTTGACTCTGGAGATATTGCCAAAAGTACAACAACGTTATCCGGATACAACATTAGCACTTGTAGGGGCAAGACCAGTACCAGCAGTACAGGAATTATCAACTCGCCCAGGAGTTACAGTTACAGGTCGTGTACCTTCAATGGCAGAATATTTACATCAAGCCACAGTTTGTGTTATTCCTATGCGTACTGGTTTTGGCATTAAAAATAAAACCCTAGAAGCAATGGCCGCAGGTACGCCAGTAGTGGCCAGCGAGCGCGGTTTAGAAGGACTAGCTATTGACGGTGAGGGGATACCATTGAGAGCATTAAGAGCAAACCAAGTAGCAGAATATGTGGACGCCATTAGCCGTTTATTTGAAGAGCAGGAGCTAAGACAAAAATTGTCTGAAAATGGGCGATCGCTAATAGAAACCGAGTATACTTGGGAAGTCCAAGGTCAGCGCTATGAGCAAGTATTGCAAGGATGATGAGAAAAAATATCCACAGCTTAAACACTAACTATAACCAAGCCCAAATCCCTGAAGCTGGCAAAACAGCTCAGAAACGCTACTATCCAAGGAGCAAAAAGATTCCAAATATGGGCGTTCCAGCATCAAGGAATGATCAAGATAGACGAGGGGGTTCTCGGACACGGAGAGACAAGCATCAGAGTCAACAAAATTATCTCAAACCTGCAGCCCAACGCCCAAAAATAAGTCGCATCACCTCTCCCTCAAAATCTACTAGGCGTCAAAGACAACTATCTACATCTCACAAGCTTTCTTTGCAATTAGTATCTTTACCTTGGCGCAAATGGATGATGGAATGGGCAGGAATTACCCTATTATTTGGTGGGTCTAGTTTAATGGCAGTGGGAGCATGGCTAAGTGTCAAGTTAATTTCCGATCCAAATGCGATAGTCTCTTTTAATGAGTTATTACCAAATTGGACTCAATTTTACATTTCTGGCAATAAATCTTTGCAAAGTCTCGATCAAATCAAATATAGTCTCACAGAAGAAGGATTAGCAGCCGGAGAAATTTTTGAACTACCAAGCACTAGAGAAGATGCAGGCTCAGATGTATTAGTACCAGTAATGAAGCAAATTGACTCTAGAGCTTCCCTACCCTGCGAAACACCCTGTCGAGAAGTAGTCGAACTGCGAGTGTATCAATCAGTTTTATCTGTAAATCAGCGAGAAGGTAGTAAGCCATATTTTCGATTAGTAAATACATTACCACTCAAAGGACCAGCCGAATCTTTCGTTATTGCATCTACTATTGAATCAGCATCAGCACCTCAAGGTTCAAACCAACCTTTACCAGTAACTACAGTACGTCGCTTCCAAGGTAAAGTTCCCGCAGCAGGAGTTTGGTTTAGTGTCAGTGGGCAAAGGGTACAAAATAACAAAACAATTCCCTATGGTCGAGTTGTCAACTACAATCCTAATAAAAATTACCTCAGCTCAATGCTTGAATGGAAAAGCACTGCAGGACAAGCTCCGATCTGGCAAGAAATGACTGGGGCGGGAGACCCGGAGTTGGTAGTCGAGCAAACGGTGGGATTAGACCCGGATTTTGACATATATCAGATTCAGCCACGGAATTTTATACTTAATCCCATAGAGTTAGAGAGAATATCTCTTGATGAAAATGCCATTGGAGATAGATATTATAAAGATGCTCTCAGATTGGCTCGCAGTGGTTTATGGTCTCCTGCTTTGGCTTTGCTCCAACCCTTGCAAGAAAGTATAGTGGGGGAAGGAGAACAGGAATCTGAATGGCGCGAAAGAGTACAAGCTCAATTTGATTTAATCGAATTTCATGCCAAGATTACAGAAGCTCAGGCGATCGCTTCTTGGGCAAGTCCCAGTCAAAAAGTTTTAGCAGGTTTAATTGATGGTCGGTGGCAAGAAAGTTTAAAGGTATTTGAGGATAATATTAGTAGTACCTATGAAATAACAAAAATGCTGCAAAATGATTCTGGTCGTCTCAGCGATCGAGTTAATGTGGCTTTAAGGGTAAATAGAAATGATTCAGATGCTAAAGCTTGGGGTGCTTTGATACTGGCGAGTCAAAAAGGCCGCAGACGAGCAGAGTCTTGGTTGAGAAGACAACCGGATACGAAGGAGGAAACAAAGGAGCGTATTGGTAAGTTATTGGATAGACTTGATGCTGCTGTTGCTAGGGAGTAGGTTTTGGGGTTTGGGTCACAGTAGGGGGTTTGGTTTTCCAACCCACCTATTGGTGTGGGGAGTGTGGGAAAAAAATATATATTCTCACCATGATATAAAATCCGGTTGAATACTTATTATATATTTGGGGGAGATGGAGACGCGGGGACGCGGGGACGCGGGGACGCGGTGATGGGGAGATGGGGAGATGGGGAGATGGGGAGATTAAAGTCTAGATAGAATTATGAACATATACTATATAACCGGATTCTATATGAGACATCTCCACAAAAGAGGGAGCAGGTGGAAATAATTGATAATTTATGCGCGATAATTGATTTGATTTTTGATTATTGGAGATGTCTATTATCTTTGTATTATTGGTGAATTGAACCGTCTGGCATTATTGCACCTTTCAGGTTAGCTTTGTTATCACCTTCGCCAAAGTTTGCACCACTTATATTTGCTTCTTTAAGGTTAGCTTTTTCTAGATTTGTGGCAGTTAAATTTGCTCCGCGTAAGTCTGCTGAAGTTAGGTTGGCATTACTCAAATTAGTGTGACTTAAATTTGTACCACAAAGTTTTGCTTCACTTAAATTAGCATCTGTAAGTGTTTGATTACCAGATAAAGATAATCTGACTAAATTTGCTCCAGTTAGGTTAGCACCACTGAGATTAGCAGTATTAATATTTTGCACATTTTTAAGGTCAGCTTGACTCAGATTTGCTGCTGCTAGATTAGCATTAGAAAAATTAGCACCAGACAAATTTGTTTGGCTGAGGTCTGCTATTAATAAGTCTGCACCTCCTAAAGATGCTTCACTTAAATCAGCCTTATTAAGATTAGCTTCAACCAGTTTAGCATGATATAAACCTGCTTTAATTAATTGAGAATTACTTAGATTAAAATTACTCAAATCGGAGCTTTCCAAAGATGCTGAATTAAAATTTGCCCCATGTAGGTTTACCTCTCTCAAATTAGCTTTTTTTAACTTAGTATTAGAAAAATTTGCGTGGCTCAAGTTTGCTGATTGTAGATTAGCATTCTCTAGATTAGTATTAGCAAAATTTGTTTGACTAAGGTCTGCTGCTGTTAGGTTTGCAGATTCTACAGATGCTTCAGTTAAATTAGCTCTTTTGAGATTAGCTTCAATTAGTTTTCCCCACCTTAACTTTGCTTTAATTAGTTGGGAATTGCTTAGATTAGCTTGACTCAAATCGGAGCTTTCCAAGAAAGTTGAATTGAAATTTGCTCCCTGTAGGTTTGCGCCTTTCAAATTAACATTACCTAAGATATAACCAGCCAGATTTACTCCGGATAATGAAGATCCAGGAACAATCAAATGAGTACCTAATTTAGCAAGATTAAAACTTTTAGGAAAAACAGTCATTTCGCTGCAAAGTGCTTGATTCATTTTTACCATTTCTAGGTTTGCTCCCTCAAAATTTGCATTTAATAAATTAACCCTATTCAAATTAGCTTAACTCAAGTCTGCATTCGTAAAATTTGCACTCCTCAAATCTAACCCACTCAAATTTGCTTTTCTGAGATTTGCACAACTGAAGTTTGTATTTGACATAAGTTCTGTATTACTCAAATCAACTCCACTCAAGTTAACTTCAGTAAAATTTACATCCTTCAAATTAGCTTCACTGAGATTCACACTTCTGAAGTTTGACTTTTCTAGTTTTGCATAATTCATTTTTGCTTGACTCAAGTTGCTATTAATAAACTTAGCTTGGCTTAGATTAGATTTATATAAACCAATTTCTGATAAATCAGCACCTCGAAAATTCACTCCAGTTAAATTAACTGAATTAAAACCTACCCGACTCAAATTTGCACCATTAAAATTAGCATTACTCAAATTTAAAGTTGAATCATTAAAAGATTTCCCACTCAAATTAACACCAGTCAAATTAATCCCAGTAAAATCCCTTTCTCCCTCATTATATCTACGCAAAAATTCCTCAGCACTAACCACAGGTTCTTGACTTTCCTCAATATCTTGTTCCTCTTTATCCTCATCTGACTCAAGAAAATTATCGCTAAATTATGCTTCATTTATATCTATAATTCCAGACAAATCTTCTGCTTCATCCAAACTTTTTACACTTACTGCAAACCTTCGACTAATTTCCTATTCACTCAAACTTTCACCCTCATCAAAACGGTCAATTAATCCCTGAATAATTTCATAGTTAGTTATTATAATCCCAATTTATCGTTCTAAACTTTGGTCGGCAGAAGCTAATAAATTATGATTCCACACCAGAGCAAACTTAGCATCAAACACCAGAAAATTTTCGTGAGTTCCTAATAACTTCAACCGCAATAAATCCGGATAAATTTTCTCTAAATCTTGTAAATCTGCCAAATCATTATATTTCCAACCTTTGCCAATAATCGAGCGATCGCTTAAACATCCCCAACCAATATCTATCTGAAAATTACGGTTTAAACAAGCCTTAAATTTATCGAGTAGATATTCGTCAATACTATTACAATTCAACCAAGGGCAAACAATAATCAATCGTTCTTTAACTGTTTCCAATGCTTCGATTAATACCCTACGGCTACCACCACGGTCAAACACAAGTTTATTTAGATATTCCTGGATATTTTGTGTAGATTCTTCCGGTAATTTATCTTCAGTTTTTGAAGTCAAATTTCTCGGATTAATCAAATCAAATAACTCATCTAAACGTAAGTTTATATTAGCCAAATTTTCCTGTAATTTTTCGATAGATTCTGTTTCCGGTCGCTGTTGAAAATTTTCTCTTTGCTCGTCTAAACTCTGTTTAAATATCACAACATATTTTTTCAGATTAGCCTGTTGTTTTTCTAGTTGTGAAACCCTGGTTAGTAAATTAGATAAATCAGATTCTTGGTCAGACATAATTAATGGAGATAGAAATTACTAGATTATTGTATAACATTGTATTTCAACAAATTATCAGCAAAAAGTAAAAGAGAAAATTTTATTAACATAATCCAGTTGTTTGTCAGCAATATTTTGAATGTTAAAATAATAATTTGAGTATCAATTAAAATCAATATCCCTATCATCCTCAAATTAACTAAAATTCATTGAACTAAAGGAGAGTATTAAACATTATGATACCTGCTATAACCAAAAAAAATATTGCTTTTTATTTAGAAGACATAGAAACTCCTCTTGGCAAAACTATTAACTTTATCCTCATGTTTCTCATTTTACTTTCCACAAGTATTTTTGTTGCGGAAACTTATCCAATTCCAGAGTCAATAATCATTAAACTAGAGTTGATAGATGATTTAATACTAGGCATTTTTGCTGTTGAATACTTCCTAAGATTTTGGTGTGCCGAACAAAAAATCAAGTTTCTTTTTAGCTTTTTTGCAATTATCGATTTCATTGCCATTTTACCAATTTTTCCAGGAATTTTAGAACTGAGTTTTCTCAGATTATTAAGATGGTTCCGAATTTTGAGATTAATTAGATTCCTGAAATTCAAAATTTATATTTTCAATATTGATACAGTAGACGGAGTAATTTTTGCCAGAATATTATTTACATTATTTGCAATTATTTTTATCTTTTCCGGTCTAATTTATCAGGTAGAACACAGGGTCAATCCTCAGTTATTCAAAACTTTTTTAGACGCCGTATATTTTTCGGTAGTGACAATGACAACTGTTGGTTTTGGCGATGTAATTCCGATTTCAGAAGGCGGTCGTTTGTTAACTGTATTGATGATATTGACGGGTATTAGTTTGATTCCTTCTCAACTGGGGGATTTAATTAAACAATTACTGAAAACTGCAAATAAAATAGACAAAAAATGTTCTAATTGTGGATTCTCTAGCCATGACTTAGATGCTAATTTTTGTAAGATATGTGGAACTAATTTGAATGATGATTGATGAACATAAATAATATGAAACTTTTATTTTATTCCTCACCAATTTTCTAAATTTATTCCCTCAAATATTGACATATCAGAATCATTAGAAACCAAAGTTAAATCAGGAGTTATTGCCGTAGCTGCAATAAGTATATCAGCATCTTGAATAGGTCTTCCTTTCCGTCTCAAATCTATGTGAATTTATGTTAATTTCTCAATGATTTCTGAATGATTTCTAAATTGTCTAATAATAAAATACTCCACCTCTGGCTACAGAAATTATTAAAGTCAGATAGCTGAATTGTAGCATTAACATACAATAATCCTCTTTTGATTTCATAGTAAGTAATGGAACTAATAAATAATGCTTTTACTTGGAAGTTTACGAACTTTAATTTATTTATTAATCCTTGATTTTTTTTGATAATAGCTGTCACTATATTTGTATCGTAACCCACCCTATTTATCTCCCTGCTACCCCTGCTTCAAAAATTTCTATTTCTTCTGGCGTAAAATCATCTAATAAATGGTAAGCATTCAGCAGTCAGCTAGCCTCCAGCGGAGGAGCTGCGCTTTTCATGTCGCGCAGCGAAACAGCTTTCAGCTTTTGAGATACATCTATAATTTACTGCCACAAATTATATGAGTTAATAACTCAGATTTGTGGTTGAAAATTTAGTAGAATAAAAAAAATGCTGTCTTCATTCATTAAAAAGCTAGGAGCTGACTGCTGACTGCTAATAGCTGAATGCTTACAATAAATGAGACATTGCTTCTACTATAATTATTCCTTTTATTCTATTAATTCCTGATTATCTAGGGAGTCGATATCTTGAGGATAAATTTTGTCTAATAATAAAGTTTTGCAGCTCAAAAAAATGAGTTAAAACCTGCACAAAAACTATGAGTTAGTGTCTAAGCTAGCTCAGAAAGGTTATCCAGAACTGAGCGTAGCCGTAAAAAAAAACAGGAAGCGAGCGCAGCTAATAAATTAGATTAGTCCTTTTACCAAAAAAAGAGGTCTAAAGCCTCCCCTTTTAAGGGGATGAAAAAATTCAAAGTCAGTATTTCAAGCCTCCGACTAAAGCCGGAGGTTGACTGATAACTGTACGGACGTTGCATGCAACGTCCCTACTAACTGATAACTGAAATAACCTGTGTGAGAAAGTTAAGAGATGAGTTTCATGTTCTGAGAATCTCAGCTTCTGCGATCGCTTCCCCATTCAGAAAAGCAACTAAATAGTCATGATTTTTGAGTGGTCCAACATTAGCTGGAGTACCAGTTAAAACAATATCCCCCGAACGTAATGGTATATTCTGACTAATAAAAGTAATCAAATCGGGAATTGAAAATACCATTTGTTTAGTAGAACCTTGTTGGCGAAGTTCACCGTTTATTTCAAGTTTGATTTCCAGTTGTTCTATTTCTTTGCTGTCATTCAACTGACGAAATTTTGACAATGGGCAAGCATTTACAAAACTTTTTGCCAGAACCCAAGGATACTTTTTCGCCCTCAGTTCATTTTGGCGATCGCGAAGAGTCAAATCTAAAGCAATACCAACACAACTAAGTGCTTCTAATACCCGATCTTGGTTTGCCTGATACAAGTCATTGCCAAGTTGTACTGCAATCTCTGTTTCATAATCGCATCGTCCTAAATTATCGGGTATAAATATCTTTCCTTCAAATGGAACAATGCAAGCCGTCGATTTTGTGAAAATTATAGGCTCTTTGGGTACTGGATTATTTAGTTCCTTGGCATGATCGGCATAATTACGACCTACACAATAAATTGAACCTATTGTTTTTAGTATATCAGAAGAACTCATGACGAAATTAGTTTTGGAGTAGATAGTTTACTATTAATAGCGTCTAAGTTAAGTCGGCACAAAAATACCTATTTCATAAATTATAAATGGGTTCTATATTAGTGCCGATTATTTGTCTTACGCACTGTTATTTTTACTCTATCTCCTTCCTTTTTGCAACAAAGCAAATCATATTTGTAAATCATTTGTCCGAAATATGCTGTAATTACAGAATAAATTGAAAAGTTCTATCTCAATAAATAGCCTCTTTAACCATATTTAATATTTTGATATGATTGACAAGCAGAATAATAACAAAGACTGGAACTAGAGGTAATCTTACACTTGCTAATTCTATTGCTTAAAATTATGATTAAAATTTCAATGCTTTAAATATTTTTGTTTCCCAATCCTTATAAAGTTCTGGATAGTTTAAAAGAATTTTAGCTGCTTGATTTAGGATATCTTCTAGCAAAATATTATCTGGTATTTTTTCAATTTCACTATCATCTATTAAAGGCGTTTTATAACCTTTACAACCTGGTAATAATTCATTAATACTTAAAATAGCAATCTCTACAATCCTGTTTAATAAAGGTTCGGCACAAATCAAATTAAAATCAAACGATTTATGATTATTATTTGTATATTTATCCCACGATTTTTTTGCTTTAATCGTAGTTTTTTCATTTTTTTGAGCAGTAGTAAGTGTTTGATAGCAAACATATACTCGTGCCGACAAAGGTGGATGTTCATCTCTCAAATCCACATTATAGGGATTTTCTTTAAAACGGATTCCCATATCAATACAAGAAACATAATGAGCAATTCCACAAGTAAAAGTACCAAAAATATCACAGAATATTTCATTTAATCTTTCTGTATCCCAATAATCTAATGCTTCATCAATTTCCTGTTTCTGATGATTTTTAGTTCCTGGATTTAATGGTCCAGATTGACTGCTTAATTTATCAAAATATGAGCTAGTTGCTTTCTTAAGTCTGTCAGAAATTTCCTTGAACTTCTGAAAAACATCATGCCCAAGTTCGTGATAAAGTCCTGGCATTTCTAGTAGAGAAATAGCTTGCTGAGGAGGCGAAAAAATAATAGGAGCTTCTGGTGGTACTGGAAAAATAGCTAAAGGTTGATATGAACATATAATAATGTCTTCAAGCCAGAACATACTAAACCGTTTAGCACTTGAAAGTAAAAGTTCTCTTAGCCTCAAATCTGCACTATTTTCTTTTTGAAGTGCAGGAAGATAATAATAATTAATTGAAGAAATAGAATTCTCAATATTGTGAATGTTAGTAACTGCCCTATTAAAGATTTTTCTATTCTCAGTATTTGTATTGACAATTGACTTAAGACGGTTATGTAAAGACTGCACATTTTGCAGTTTATTTTGTAAATATTCAATAAGCCATTTATGTTCTACTTTTTTATGAGCAAGAGTTTCAAACTCTCTTTTAATTCGAGAAATAATAACAGCATATTCCGTAGTTTTTGCTTTAAGATACTCTAAATTAGCCATAAATTAACAAATTATTCTTGTGCAGTTGAGCAACTATAATAAACTTTTTACCTTCAACAATTAGGGAGGTTATATCCAACCTCCCTATTATTATAGTTAATTTATCGGACATCATAATTAACGGGAATAGAGTCTTCGAGCATTTTTGACAAATTCATTATCTAAGAATGATAAAATATCATCCATAATTGACAGAGATTCACTGTCTATTAGATCCGACGATTTAAGTTGAGTAGAAAGATTGTTTAAATCTTCTTTCCAATCTTCTATTGGTTTCTCGTCTTTTTCTATTAGCTGAACAAGCTTATGAATATCACTTGAAATTTCATTTCCAGCAAGTGCAGATTCTAGACTAACAATAAAATCATAAATAATTTTTTTGCTATTCAATATATCTTCCTCTGAAAATTCTAAATCAGCTTCTAAACCCGAAGCTTTTGCTTCTAGTGCTAATGATGCTGTATTTAGCTCGCGAAGTAATTCTTGTTCCCGTTCTAGATGTCCAGATACGAACCCTAATTTACTCATAAGTTCGATTCCAACTCTTTATTATATTGTACTATCTAGATTACCAAATTAATCATCTTCATCCTCTATTTCTTCATCATTTTCTTCTTCGTCTTCAAAAGGTGAATGGAAATTTGCCCGTAGTGCTTCATCTGTCCAACGTATAGTTACCGGAAGAGCTATTTCAATATTAGGTGCATTCCAATTTAGATGGGAGAGACGATAAGCATCTTCAGCAATATTTTCAATTTTTAAATCGCCAATTGTTTCTACTATTTCTAATAGTAAATTGTTAGCTGTTTTACCACGATTATCCCATTCTCCTGGTCTCCCAGTAGTAGATAGAATCACTCGTTTTTTATCTAAAATTAGATAAGTTCCAAAAATAGGATTTTGTAAAAATTTCCTACCTTTTTCTTCTACTGCTGTAAACAAACGAATAGGCAAATGATTTTTGCGAATTTCTACCACAGCACAACTAAAGTTTTCGGGTAAAATATTTTCTTCTTGCAATTTTTTTATTGTTTGCCGAAGTGCAGAACTTTCACTAGGCCACCAACGACCATCACGATGAATTATCATGTTGTTTATCTGAAGCTTTTTTTCATCAACAATAGTTCTGATAGATTCTGTAAGACGCTTTTTTAACTCTGGCTTTTTTATCGCTTCTTTCATGCGATATTTACTTATATATTCTCCAAATTGCCTATCTACTAATCTGCCTCCTGTTCCATACAAAAAGTGATATCCAATATTGCCATAAAGTAAATCAATACCAATGTGTAAATCGTGATTTAGATTTGACAATACCCAGGGTTTACCACCAACTTCAGTAAATACTGCTAGAGCTAAGTTTTGTAATTGACTTATAGCTCTAGAATCTTTTCCATTAACAATATTGTTAACTACTTTCTCTTTTACACATTGGGAAAAATGTGGCTTGATAGTGTCTTTAATTTCTCTATGTACACTATCCAGTAGACCATTCCATAAAACAACAATTATTAAAGTGTTGTTTTTAGTTTCAGATTTTATTTCTTTTAATTTCTGTAGCAGTGAGCTTCCTGAACGCTCTTTTTTTCCAGTAGAATAAGACCTTTGCAAGACCACAGAATAATCTAATCCTGTTTGTTGTTTAATTTGTTCTTTTAAATCATTCAAAAAAGTTTCGCGCACTGGTCGTTCTAGTGTCTCAGGATATAACAATATAGTATCAGGAAAAGGAAATTGAGAGTAGGATTTGTTTGTATATAGACTTGATAGTTTACTTCTACCCCATTGTGTTACCTTATCATCAAAAATTTTACTTGTTGTGTGGAAATTATTTGAATTGGGAAAAGCTTGAAGAAATTCACCACTACCATACTCTAAATTTGGAGGAATAAAAACTGTTCTTTCTCTTTTTAAATATTCTTGTTTAATTTCAACTGGTTTATTTTCATACTCCACACCAGATAATTCCTTGATCAAACTAGAAATTATCTTAACTCGTTCATCTGGACTAAGTTGAGGACGAATAGAACATTTTCGTAATCCTTCATACTCCGTTGTAAAAATTGGAAAAAGACGTGAAATAGGAACAGCTATAAATTTATCTTTCTCCAAACGATCTTTTACAAAAACTGCCTCTTCGTGAGGAGATATTTTAAGTTGTGGATAATTTTGGCAATAATATTCATAAACAGTCTTACCCAAATCCTTAACAGTATATTGATCTATCATTTTTCCTGTAGTACCTACATAACGACAAGGAATTTTTACCGTTCCATTATCACGAAGGAAAAAAGCTCTTTTTTCATCATTAATAGTTAAATCTGTATGTTGTTTGAGAATCTCATTTTTTTCATTTTTATAATCTGCTAAAGACTTTTTACCAACATATCTGGTTCGTATATCCGCAGCAAAGTAAAACCCATCACCTTCTAAATAAACAACACCAAATTTGAAACCACGGTAAGCATTTACAATATCTGTACTTACACCTTCATTTTCCGGGATTTGATTAAAAAATAATGTCCAATTTGAACGCCAAAATTTATCATCAAGACTCTTAAATTTGTCTGTAAAAGGTCTTTCCAACATCCTACAAACAAGTTCTCTTTCTTTACCAATAGCATCTTCAATTTTCACATCCAAAGTTTCTTCAGTCACTTCGATAAAATAAACTTTATCAGGTACATCTTTTATTTCAAATCTCTTTCCTGCTTCTGGACTATTTCCATTAGGAATTAAAAAAGCTGGATAACCAAAACGTTTAGTCGGATAAACAGGGCAAAATAGTTCTTCTCGCCATAATTTATCCGCCCATCTTTGAAGTCGAATTGGTTGATTATTATCTTTAGGAATCTTTTCAGTTAGTTTAAGTATCCGGAAACGATAGACTTCTTTTTCAACACCTAATAAAGGGTATAAAGTTGCACCAAGATATCGCATTTCTGTTGATTGATTCATGTTTCAAGTTCCTTTTGACATAACCTTTTAAAATGACAGAATTTACAAGCACTTTCATAACTAGCAAAATCAAAATCTTCTAATGAAAATTCAACTCCTGACTCTGGGTTATGAAAACGTTTAAGTTCAGCAATACTCTGACGAACTAAACTCAGTATTTTTTCTTTTTTTTCCCAATTTATATGATGAATTTCATGTTGTACTGAATTACTTCCAAAGCCAACTAAATTAGCCTCAATTACTTCCAACGAATATTCTAACGTCAAGTGAGGCCAAAGTTGATAAACTCCTATTTGAAACTCAGCTTGGGAAAATTGTCGCGATTTTTTTAATGAAGAATTACCCGTTTTCCAATCAAATATTTTGAATTTATTGTCTTTTGTAATTAATGCTAAATCTACTTTAGCAATTACCTCAATCTCGTCAATTTTAAAACCAGGTACATTGCGACCATAAATTTCAGGTTCAATCCAAACTTTCTTAGCATTTTGTAATAGTTGTTTCAATTTTTTTTCTTCTACCCAATCTAAAAATTGATTAACCCATGTTTGAATTGAATGAGAAACTTCTCTAGGATTTTGCTGTTTTATTTCTTCATTATATTCATGCTCAAAAAGTGCTATCTTACCTTCTTTGCCAATATTTTTACGGTCTTCACGAAATGCTTTGCTTTCAGAAAAATTCCACTCTTGATTTATTTTATCCTCAAGTTCACTCCGCCAATTTTGCGGTAATACAAAATCTCCATATTTCAGTCTTTGAAGAGATTCAGCAACTATTGAATGAAAAATTTCTCCTTTCCACATAGGAATATTTGTGAGTTTTTTTAAGAATCCTATTTCTTTTAAAAAAGAATCGCGACTGTTAATTCTTGCTTTTGAAAGATATTCAAAATAGTACCGTCTCTCGCAAGTATTGAAAACTTGATAACGACTTACCGACCAATTTTTTATTAACTTTGACATCTCTAGATTAAATTTATCAACTTGATTTTATTTCAAAAATTGCTAGATATAATAACTTCGCGATCGCGAGTATACAAAGAAATTACAATTAAAGTATATGAATCCACTATTATCTAATCTCCTTAACAAAATTAAAAAGGTTCTCTAGAAATAGAGAACCTCTTAATTATAATTGAAATTTTTAGATAGCTAATAAGCAGATATAGCACGCACTAAAATTAAAGCAACTATAAAACTTTAAAGCTTATTATCTGTAAAGTTTTAACTCTAGCTGACTGCTGAGTGCTAAATGTCGATCGCTATGAAAACTAACCCAAAACTTCCCTAGCTTTAGCAACAATGTTATCAACAGTGAAACCATACTTCTCCAGTACAACACCACCAGGAGCAGAAGCACCAAAAGTATCAACACTCAAAGTCGCACCCTCATCAGTCACATAACGATGCCAACCAAAACTAACACCAGCTTCCACTGCTAAACGCTTCTTCACAGACGCAGGGAAAACAGACTCCTTATAAGCTGCATCTTGCTCCTCAAATAATTCCCAACATGGCATAGAAACCACCCGCACCTTCTTACCTTCAGCACGGAGTTTTTCACCAGCATCAACACATTGGTAAGTTTCGCCACCAGTACCAATTAAGATAATATCTGGAGTACCATCGCTGTCAGTCAGAATATAAGCACCCTTAGCAACCGCATCAATAGAACTACCAGCTAAATTAGGTAAACCTTGACGAGATAACGCTAACAAAGTAGGTTGAGGATGAGCAGCTTTAGCCTTTTCCACTGCAACCTTATACGCACCAGAAGTTTCATTACCATCCGCAGGACGCATCACAAGTAATTGTGGAATCAAACGTAAAGATGCAATATGCTCAACTGGTTGGTGAGTCGGTCCGTCTTCACCTAAAGCGATGGAGTCGTGAGTCATTACCCAAATAACACCCGCTTCAGCTAAAGCAGATAAACGGATGGAGTTCCGCATATAGTCGGTGAACACCAAGAATGTTGCACCATAAGGAATTAAACCAGAACCGTGTAGAGCAATACCGTTACAAATAGCTCCCATACCATGTTCCCGCACACCAAAACGCATATTCCGATTTTGGTATTGACCTTTTTGGAAATCTCCTAAACCTTTCATTAAAGTCTTGTTAGAAGGTGCCAAGTCAGCAGAACCACCAATTAATTCTGGTAAAACTCCAGCGATAGCATTGAGTGTTGCACCAGACTGGTTACGAGTTGCATCCTTCTTGCTTTCAGGAGTATATTTAGGTAGTGCATCCGCCCAACCTTCAGGTAATTTGCCACTTACCATTCTTTCTAAAGTAGCTGCATCTTCAGGATACTTGGATTTATAGTCAGAGAATAACTTATCCCATTCTTCCTGATATTTTGCACCTCGATCGACTGCTTTACGGAAATGACTCAGAGCATCCGCAGGAACTTCAAACTCTGGATATTCCCAACCAAGATTTTTACGAGTAGCTGCTACTTCATCAGGTCCGAGTGCTGCACCGTGAACATCGTGAGTATCAGCTTTGTTAGGAGAACCATAACCGATCAGAGTAGTAACTTTAATCATGGAAGGTTTGTCAGTAACTGCCTTTGCTTTTTCAATAGCATCAGCGATCGCGTCCAAACCAGTATTACCATCCACAACGTGCTGAACGTGCCAACCATAAGCTTCAAAACGCTTACTTACATCTTCAGTAAAGGAAATGTCAGTATGACCATCAATAGAAATGTGGTTATCATCATAGAAGGCAATTAACTTACCTAACCCCCAATGTCCAGCTAGGGAAGCCGCCTCACCAGAAATACCTTCCATGTTACAACCATCACCCATAATCACATAAGTATAGTGGTCAATTAGGTTACAGTCTGGCTTATTGAAAGTAGCAGCTAAATGGGCCTCTGCTGCTGCTAATCCAACAGCGTTAGCAATACCTTGTCCGAGTGGCCCAGTAGTAACCTCGATACCCTCAGTGATGTGATTTTCTGGGTGGCCAGGAGTTTTAGAATCCCACTGACGGAATTGTTTAATTTCCTCCATAGGTACACTGTCAAATCCTGTGAGGTGCATGAGAGCATACAGTAACATACAACCGTGGCCAGCCGATAGAACAAAGCGATCGCGATTTAACCATTTAGGATTTTTGGGGTTAAAGCGCATGAACTTATCCCAGAGGACAAAGGCCATTGGTGCAGCACCCATTGGTAGTCCTGGGTGGCCAGAATTAGCTTTTTGGACAGCATCAATTGCTAAGAAGCGAATGGAATTAATACAAAGTTCTTCGAGTGATTGAGTTGCAACAGCCATAGTTATTGTTTTTGTGTATCTAAATAAATTGTGTTAGTGCCAGAGGGTAGAAATTTAGGTATTTCACTAGAGTCATACAACTCTCTAATTTTTCTCAGGCCATATACATTACAAATCATCTCACCTGTGGGGAACTCTATGCAAGAGAAGTAGTGAAGTCATTTCAGTTAGTGATAAGCTAGGCAAACCTTAGAGCCAAAATCCTGATAGGGAGGCTCGACGGAACTTAGCAAAATCATTGGGTCGCGCAGCCCCGACTTTGAAGGCGAAATATTTTTGGAGAGTTGCTCAAAATTCCCGTTACAAAAACAACTTCTGACTTCCCCTCCACCGGAGGGGTTAGGGGTGGGTTGACTTCTGACTTCTAACTTCATTAACGGCCATCGTCTACCTCAGTCAAAACTCCACATCTGTCAGTCTTGCTTCAAAGAATTAAAAAGGGGCTACAAAAGCCCCTGTTTACCCCTATCAATTAATTAAAACAAAACAAATCTTTAAACGTATTTCTTAAATGCTAGGGTAACGTTATGGCCTCCAAATCCAAATGAGTTGGACAAGGCGGCTTCTACTTTTAGATCGCGACTTATATTAGGGACATAATCTAGGTCACAGTCTGGATCGGGATTATCCAAATTAATAGTTGGTGGTATTTTGTCATGGGCGATCGCCATGACTGTTGCTATAGCTTCAATACCCCCAGACCCACCTAACAAATGACCAGTCATTGACTTGGTTGAACTAACTGCTAACTTATAAGCACTTTCGCCTAGTGCTGTTTTAATTGCTTTTGTTTCTGTTGGGTCATTTGCTGACGTACTTGTACCGTGGGCATTTATGTAACTAATCTGTTCCGGAGTGAGGCCAGCATCTTTCATCGCTAATTCTATAGCTCTAGTTGCCCCCTCTCCACCAGGAACCGGTGAAGTCATGTGATAAGCATCACAAGTCATGCCATAACCGACTATTTCTGCATATATCCTCGCGCCTCGACTGAGGGCACATTCTAATTCTTCTAAGATCAGAACGCCTCCACCTTCACCCATAACAAAGCCATCGCGATCGCGGTCAAAAGGGCGACTTGCATGAGCTGGGTCATCATTACGAGTAGATAATGCCTTTGCAGAAGCAAACCCAGCTAATCCCAGAGGAGTAACGGCTGATTCCGTCCCACCACAAATCATTGCTTGAGCATATCCTCTTTGAATCAGACGAAAAGCATCTCCTATGGCATTAGAACCAGAAGCACAAGCAGTAACAGAACAGGAGTTGGGGCCTTTAGCTCCAGTATGAATTGCTGTCAGACCTGGGGCCATATTAGCAATCATCATCGGAATCATAAAGGGACTACAGCGAGAGGGGCCACGAGTCAAATATATTTCTTGTTGATCTTCTAGGACTTGTAGGCCACCTACTCCACTGCCAATAATCACCCCCACCTGTTCTGCATTCAGGTCATTAATTTCAAGGTTGGCATTTGCGACTGCTTGTTTACTTGCTGCTACCGCAAATTGGGAAAAACGGTCCATCCGCTTTGCTTCTTTACGGTCCATATACTCGTGAGGGTCAAAATCCTTCACTTCTCCTGCAATTCGACAAGCGTGTCGTGAAGCATCAAATCGGGTTATTGGGCCTATACCATTTTTGCCATTCAATAACCCGTTCCAGTAATCAGATAGAGTGTTGCCTATTGGTGTTAACGCACCCATTCCTGTGACAACTACCCGTTTAGGCTCAGAATTTGTCATGATTTTCGTTTCCAAAAATTCTACACCCAGAATGCAGAAACTTTGGGTTTTGGGGATAATTTTATGATTATGGAGTTGCTGCGACTTTTTCGTTGATGTGATCTACAGCCGCTTGGACAGTAGCAATTTGTTCTGCTGCTTCGTCTGGAATTTCAATATCAAATTCTTCTTCCAAGGCCATTACTAGTTCTACTGTATCTAGGGAATCAGCTCCTAGATCATTGGCAAAGTTGGCCTCTGGCGTTACTGTTTCTGGATCGACTTCGAGTTGTTCACAGACAATTTTCTTTACTTTGTCAAAAATTTCTTCTTTGCTCATTAAATTTTCTCCTTATTTAGTTATTGGATGCTGCGTTTATCATCTTATCTGAAAACTGGGATCGCTCTAGAACAGTTATAGGCAAGTCATATATCATGACCCTGATGCTTTGCATACAGCGCGGGACTTATTGCTCCCCGAGCCCCTCAAAAGTTAAATACCTTATTATAGATATAGGTAACTAACATTTTGGGTTGAATACCTTAATATCTATAGAAGCCCTAACAGTATCTTTACCGGGAAGTAAATTTTTGAGGCACGAGTCGTCTGTAGATATAGGAAATACAACGAAAAGATCGGAAAAGATGGAAAAATATTCTCATACACTCCATCACCCTATCACACCGTCTATTTTGCAATAGACCCCAAATGGACGGACTCTATAGGATGTTGAAAGTAGCTTTGGGGTCAATAATTCCCATCTAATACTTCTTCTACTTTCTACTTTCTGCCATCTGCCTTTTGCATTTTGCCTTCTTCAATTAATTTTCTCGTTAAAATTTAAGATTCAAAAAGCAAAGCTTTAATTATAGATAAAGAAAGAATAATTAGGATATAGTTATAAGCTATGTCTATAAAATATAGTTTATATAATTAGTTAATATCATGCCTACTCAAATACTGAAATACGCCTACTTTCCTGGCTGTGTTGCTCAAGGAGCTTGTCGAGAGCTTTATCAGTCCACCCAAGCTCTGACCCAGGCCCTGGGAATAGAACTAATAGAACTGAAGAAAGCTGCCTGTTGTGGTTCTGGAACTTTTAAGGAAGATTCTCAACTACTAGAAGATACTGTTAATGCCCGCAATATAGCTTTGGCCGAAGAGCTGAATTTACCGTTATTAACGCACTGTAGCACTTGTCAAGGCGTAATTGGTCATGTAGATGAGCGTCTCAAGGAATCTCAACAAACTCAGCCAGTTTACGTTGACGAAATTAATAGCCTCTTAAAACAACAAAGTTGTTCTCCTTATCAAGGTAGTACAGAAGTTAAACATTTACTGTGGGCCTTGATTGCCGATTATGGTTTAGAAGAAATCCAAAATCGTGTCACCCACAAGCTGTCTGGTCTCAAATGTGCTGCTTTCTATGGTTGCTATTTACTTAGAGGTCAAATTAATTTAGCTTACGATGACCCCTATCAACCAGAATCTATGGAAAATGTGTTTCGAGCTGTCGGGGCTACTCCTATTTATTATCGAGGCCGGACTCAATGTTGTGGTTGGCCTCTTTCTAGTTATGCTACAAATCAGGCTTTTAAAATGGCCGGAACTCATGTCAGCGAAGCTATTGACAAAGGTGCAGATTGTCTGGTAACGCCTTGTCCGTTATGTCATCTAAATTTAGATTCCCGTCAACCAGAGGTAGAGGGAGTCATTGGACGTAAGTTAGGTTTGCCAGTGTTACACTTACCTCAACTAATAGCTTTGGCTTTGGGTATTTCGCCAACGGAACTGGGATTAGAACGTCATGTAGTGTCAACCCGTCCAGTTTTAGAAAAATTAGGACTTTAAAAAGTAGGGAGGGTGTTGGGGGTTGGGGGTTGAGTGTTGGGAATAACGCCAGGGACAAAAAAACCTCATGTGGGACGAGCGCTGCACCAAAAAAGCTGTCTACTTAGGGCTGGCTGAATAAAGCTAAAAGTTAGGATAGCTAAGGGATAATAGCTTTTTATCTTCAATTTATCTCCTAGTTATTGGCTCTTATTGGCCTCAAAATCCGAAAATTTGCTGCTGAAATTCCAGAAAATTTCTTCAGATCAAATGGCCGAAACCGTCGCCTGTTCCCCCCGTCCCCGTGTCCTACTCCTAGCAACCAATTTTTTCAGCAGACCCTACTTAATGTATGTACATCCCTGGTATTGTCAACAAAGGTGTTAATAAGTATCCTGATTTTGGCAGTAGAATCGGGTGAAAACATTGCAGGGATTGGGATTTCACCTGCTTGTCACTCCTTCAGCTTTAAATCAGTCCACAGCCTCTACTTCCAGCGATCATTGAAATATTTTAAGTTTTCCAACATTCTGTATCAAGTATGAGAAACAGTGCGGTAAACTAAGTCGAAGCATTCACTTCTAGAGCTTGCTGTCTCATCTGCACCTAAGCAGATACCGCAAAATCAAGTTGTTGGGAGAACTTATTCATGGCTCATTCAGTAAAAATTTATGACACTTGCATTGGTTGCACCCAATGTGTTCGTGCTTGTCCATTAGATGTTTTGGAAATGGTACCTTGGGATGGTTGTAAAGCAGGTCAAATTGCTTCATCCCCTCGTACTGAAGATTGTATTGGTTGTAAGCGTTGTGAAACTGCTTGCCCTACTGACTTTTTGAGTGTCCGGGTTTACCTGGGTGCTGAAACTACTCGCAGTATGGGTCTAGCCTACTAATACTTAATTTCCCTCTATTGGTTTTTGGTTTTGAATTTAGCAAATAGAGCATTTAACTGTTCTATCAGTGAAAACTAACTAGAGGGTTTAAAATCACACTTAAAAAATTAAAAATCAAAAACTTGATGGGGGGAAATTAATCCCCCTATTTTTTTCTGGCTTTTGCGCCATGAGAGCATAAACCTTAACCGAAAAATTAAGGTATAATATAATATTTGGCTATCAAAAGCTACTTTTTCAAATTATTCAAATTCCTTTCTCACCCTTCTGTCTTCTGTATTATGTATTCTGTCTTACATTCAGAATAAACCTTCTTTCTAAACCGGATTTAGTATAAGGTCTCTCCATTGATCGAGAAAAAAGAAAAAAAATCATTTTACCCAATCCTCTTTTTTATAAGAATAGGTAATTATTAATTATTAATTATTAATTTTTAATTATTCATTGTTTTGTTGACCTACTCCTGCGGGATGACTAATTTTGAGAGAGTATATCTTAAATAGTCACAAAATTTAGCAGGAGTTGGATATAAAATGTGTGGAATTGTTGGTTATATTGGTACACAGTCAGCCACAGAAATTTTACTATCGGGACTGGAAAAATTAGAATATCGGGGCTATGATTCTGCCGGATTGGCCACTATTTGGGAGGGACAAATCAAATCTGTCCGCGCGAAGGGCAAACTTCATAATCTCCGGGAAAAATTGGCCGGGATGGAAATACCAGCTAATATTGGTATTGGTCACACCCGTTGGGCAACTCATGGCAAACCAGAAGAATATAATGCTCACCCTCATACGGATGACACAGGGCGAGTGGCAGTGGTTCAAAATGGTATTGTCGAAAATTATCGCGAGTTACGCAAAGAATTAGAAGGTAGGGGGCATAAGTTTGTTTCTGATACGGATACGGAAGTTATACCTCACCTCATCGCAGAATTTTTATCCAACTCTAGTGGAAACGATCGCGAACCGTTTTTAGATGCGGTGCGTCAGACGGTGAATAAACTAGATGGGGCGTTTGCGATCGCTGTTATTTGTGCAGACTATCCGAGGGAGCTGGTAGTTGCTAGACAACAAGCACCCCTATCTATTGGTTTAGGTCAAGGGGAATTTTTCTGTGCTTCGGATACTCCCGCACTTGTCTCCCATACTCAAGTTGTGCTGACTTTAGAAAATGGGGAAGTTGCACGGTTAACACCTCTGGGGGTGGAAGTTTATAATTTTGAGGGCGATCGCCTGAATAAAGTTCCGCGCATCCTCAACTGGAGTCCCACTTTAGTTGAAAAACAGGTCTTTAAACATTTTATGCTCAAAGAAATTCACGAGCAACCAAATGTTGTTAGAAGTTGTTTAGAGGCTTATATTAATAGTGATTGGGATGCCATGAATAGTCTGGTTTCTCCTACTAATTTAAAGTTGTTACCATCCCTATATAAAAATTTGGAACAAGTTGAAATTTTTGCCTGTGGTACCAGTTGGCACGCCAGTTTAATTGGTAAGTATTTATTAGAACAATTAGCCGGAATTTCAACTACAGTAAATTATGCTTCTGAAGCCCGTTATGCTCCTTCTCCTCTGAGAGCAAATACTCTGACAATTGGTGTTACTCAGTCTGGAGAAACGGCTGATACTTTAGCAGCTTTGGCAATGGAACAACAGCGTCGTTATTTAGATAAACCTGCCGAATTTAAATCAAGATTATTAGGAATTACGAATCGGGCAGAAAGTTCTCTTGCTAATTTAGTTAATCAAATTATTGATATTCAGGCAGGTATTGAAATTGGGGTAGCAGCAACTAAAACATTTGTGGCACAGGTAATGGCGTTTTATTTTTTAGCTATAGATTTAGCATGGCAACGAAAATCTTTATCTGGGGAGAAAATTGCCGAAATTATTAATGGTTTACAAAAAATTCCGGCACAGATGGAACAGATGTTAGAAACTCAAGATAGTCAAATAGAAGATTTTGCTCACCAGTTTAATGAAACTCAAGATTTTATTTTTGTCGGTAGAGGAATTAATTTTCCAATTGCTTTAGAAGGTGCTTTGAAACTGAAGGAAATTAGTTATATTCATGCGGAGGGATATCCAGCCGGAGAAATGAAACATGGACCGATAGCGTTATTAGATGATAAGGTGCCAGTAGTAGCGATCGCGATGCCTGGTTTTGTTTATGAAAAGGTCCTTTCTAATGCTCAAGAAGCTAAAGCAAGGGATGCGCGGTTAATTGGAGTCACACCTGAAGGGGAGGAAGCTGATGTGTTTGATGATGTATTAGCAGTGCCGGAGGTGGATGAGTTATTGTCACCACTGTTGACAGTTATTCCTTTACAGTTGTTAGCTTATCATATTGCCGCTCATCGTGGTTTGGATGTGGATCAACCACGGAATTTGGCGAAGTCAGTTACAGTGGAGTAGATAGGCGATCGGCTACTCTATTATAGAAGCCCTAAGTGTATCTTTACCAGGGATAAATTTTTGAGGCACGAAGTCGTTTGTGGATGTAGAAAATACATCCCTGTTGATGAAAAAATATTCTAATACACCCCATCACTCCATCACACTATCTATTTTTCAATAGATCTCAAATTAGTTCTATAGAGAATTAGGAAGCAATCTCGCGTTCCCCCTGAGATTGCTTTCTTCGACTCCGTTTCTGTCGCAATGACTTGAATCTTGAGTATGGTAATTCTACCAAATCGATAAATGTTTGCTACAAATATTATCAATCTTGGGTGTTGGGTCTGGGGTGTTGGGTGTAGTTAAATAATAAGAAAAACAAATAAAAAGGCTGGTTAGAAAAGGGATAAACTGGAAAAACTTTATTAATTAGTTAATAGTTGAAGTTTTCTCAACCATAACATTATTTTTGTAAATTGGTATTATACCAAGCGTGATCAATGTTTGCTACAAAT
>JASJEE010000239.1 GCA_030064835.1 Microcoleaceae cyanobacterium MO_207.B10
TAATAGTTTTTGCTGCATCATAAGATGTAGCAGTACGCCAATTAATTTCAGCCTGCCAAAATTTTTGAGATGTTTGAGTAAATTCGTCATTAGGGTCACGATGCCAAGGAATAGCAACTGTCAAATTATTCTGGTTTGCTTCTTCTCCAGCATCATTTACAACTAGATAATTATAAATAGAATCTCCACCGATTAATTTTAATCCTTTAGCATTATCAATTACTCCAATGGTATTAGTCAGAGTTTTGTCAGTCGCGGGGACTAATAACATTACTTCGGCATCTTGTTTTTTTGCCTGTTCAATACAATCTTGGGCGCTAAAATTTCCAGCATTCAAGTAACATTTATGCACAAATTTTTGTGTTGGTAGAAGTGTCTCAAACTCTCGCTTCAGAGATTCACTATATTCATTATTTTCTACATAAGCTACTGCTACTTTTTGAGATTTCCCAAGTTCTTCCAAATACTCAAATAAAGCTTCGGCAGCAATTCTATCGCTAGGAGAAATTTTCAAGACAAACTTACTAAAATTCGATAAGATAGTTGAGGTGCTAGTAGGAGAAATTGCTACTAATTTATTTTTGTCATAAATTTCTCCAGCACTAAGAGTCATTGGACTAGAGTAGTGACCAATAATGGCGATAATATCTTTTTGTTTGACTAAATATTTAGCAATTTTTTTAGCAGTTTCTGGCTGATATTCATCGTCAACAATTGTGACTTGTAAAAATTTACCATTCAGACTACCTTGGCAATTTAATTGATGTTGAATATCTTTTATTGCCAGAGAAATTTCTGCTAAACCACAATTAAATTCACTTTGAGCTTGAGCAACTCCCCGCAACATTTCTTGAGCAATATTTGACTCCCCACTTATCGGAACACTCACTGCAATTTCTATCTTTTTGCCAATGTTAGTATTTGCTTTTTCTTGAGTTATTGCATTATTCAAATAAATCAATGTTTCCGGATCATTTTTATTGATTTGGAGAGACTGGCGAAACTGAGCGATCGCCTCCCCAAAATTGCCTCTAGAATATGCTTGAATTCCTGCCTCTTTTGCTGAACTTTTCTCAGCAGAAACTAAGAGTTTTTCTCCCTGACTAATATTTTGGTAAATTTCTGAAGGTGGTGGCTCTTCGGTAGGAATTTTCACCGAATTCATCACAGCAACTGCGATTAAAAATCCACCTATTAACCCCAAAGGAATCTTATATTTATGAATAATATTTGGTTGAATTAATTTCTCCCAAGTCAAAGGATGAGACAAAGCAGTTTCCTGAATACAAATAGTTGGCAACCACATTGCCCCTGGATATTTATGCTCAAAATATTCCAATCTTCCTCGCGCTATTCGCACAGATTCAAACAGAGATTTATTATTAGCAAACTCGGCAAAGAAATATTCCAAAAATTTCACAGCTACCTCATCAGGAACAGGTTCTCGCATCACAATAATTCGAGATAAACCAAGCTTCGCTAATTGATTTGCTAAACCCAGACCGTCGCAGGAATTAAAAATTGCTAACTGTAACCCTTTATCTACTGCATATTTCAAAGAATTTTTAAACTCTTCAATACTTAATCTATCATTTTCATTTAAGTCTATCCAACCAATTGAACCATCTTCTTTACTACAACTATGTCCGGCAAAAATCAAGATATGATAACCGGGTTCTGACCGTAAAACATTAGATAAAAGTTCCCTACTTGGTTGGTGTAAATATTTGACTTCAGCACCCTTTGCTTTTAACTTTTGAATTACCTCTAAATCTAACTGTGTATTAATACCATCACTCCTCCCCAATATGGCAATAATTCTCACTTTTGATGATTTGCGAGGCGGTCTATATTTTCCTTTCCCTCGTACTCGAATTGCAATTTCTGTTTGAGGAAAACGTGACTGAAATAAACTCCATTCTTGCCAGGGAATTCGACGTAAATTTGGATTATTAACATCCAAAAATAAGCGAATTTCTTCCCCAGAATCTCGTAGAGGGCTTAAAATAGCAATTAACTCATCTCTTACAGGTTGCCAACTACTTTCACCACTATCTAACCATTGATTTAGAGTAACTTTAATTTTTTCTTTCTCTTGAGAACTAGAATACTTAACTACTGATTTAGGGCTAAGACGAGTTGATACCTTTCGTACATCTTCTAACTGAGAATAAGCAGACTGCCATTGGTCAAATGATGTTTCTAGCTCAGAAGGTAAACATGGCAAAAAACCATCAATAGAATCAAACTTAGTATCTATTGAAGTTAAAATTACATGAAATCCTTCTTTTTCACTCTCTATGAGTTTGATTTTAATAGTTGTCATTTCAGTTATTCAGTTATTCAGTTATTCAGTTATTCAGTTATTCAGTTATTCAGTTATCAGTTATCGGTTTCTCTGTCTGTTGGCGGAGCATTCCGCAGCAAAGCAGGAACCAATAAAATACTAAATTTTATTTTTTAATCCCCTGAAAAAGCTCCGGTTTATAAACATTTTTATTAACATAAAACGTAGAAATTAAATGGCAGTTATGTATTTGCCGTTAAATCTAGATTTCAGGAGAGTTAACCGATTTAATTAGAGGCTTTTATCCCCCACCTCTCGCTTCAGAAAATGGTTTCAGGATTTCCTGACAGGGATAGCTTAAAAAGAGGGACTTGAAACCTGATTTTTTGGTCATATATATCTCTAATTATTTTCAAGTACATTATCCTAAACTACAAAATTTTCTCTAACGATTTGTTCACCTAAACTCATTTCTACAGTAAATTCTTCGTGAGGTTGACAGCCAAATTCTAATTGAATCCAATCATCTGCTTCCCTCGCTTCAGCTTCCATACAATAATTACCAGACTCATCTAATATTTGCACTTTTAAACCAACAGGTAAATGGATAATTTCATTACCAGAATAAACTCGCAAAAAAATATCTATTTCCTCTTCTTCCACCTCAGATTTAGCCATCACTTTTACTTCCAATACTGTAATTTGCTTGCTAGCTTCACTATCCCAACTAATAATTTTTCCACAACTAATATTTGCTCTATCAGATTCTAAGCGAAGACTTCTTGAGCTTCTCACATTATTAGCTGGTAATAATTCTAAAGGTTGCCATTCAGACTGAAAAATTCCTTCAAACCACTGACTGAGATTTACTCGTTTTCGCAGCCAATTAATTTCATCAATCAGTTTATCTAAAGATTCTATTTGTGTCAGAGGAATAGATTCTTGAAACCCCTTAATATTTCTCCCAGAAATAAATCCCAATAATTGTGCTTGGTTTAAATCTTCCTCAAATTTTACCGCCAAATAACCCACTCTATTTTCAGTTACTTCCGGAGGCAAAAATAACTCTTCTTCCCCAGGCAAAATCGGACGACATTCCAGTTTACCAATATTAGCTAAAACCAAGTCAGCCACATTAAATATTGCTCTTAAACCATTCTGCCAACAATCGCTTTTCTGAATAGCTGTTTTAATATCCAGCCATTTTAAATAAGTTTGAACTGCCACAACAGCCAAAGTATTTAAGTAAACTTGTTTTCCTTTTTCTACAGTCTCTTGTTCGGCAGCAAATTGTTCTGCATAACGATGAGCTTCTCCGCTCAAAGGAACTGTTAAAGCTTCTGCAAAAGTCATAGTCATTATTCTTCTCCAAATTGATTAGCTATTTCTCGTAATAAGGGAATACATTTTCGCTTCCAGTGAGAATAAAGAGTCTGGTTGCTGATATTAGTCTCTTCAGAAATTTGAGATATTTTTTTCGGTGGTTCTGTCAAAAGTAACTGAGTTGCTAATATTTGACAGTTACATTCTGGATACTTTTTAGGTTTGCTTGAACTGAGTTTTTGCTCTGGGTCTGTTTCAATATATTGCCGAACAGCATCACCTTGTCTTTGACGTTTTGCCTGTTGTAATTCAGCAATTTTAGTTTCTAGTAAACTCAGATTATTAGCTGGTAATTTGTCTTTTAAAGTTATTGATTCTCCTTCGAGATTAGTAGTAGATTTATCTATACTTTCCTCATATTTATTGTCTGAAATATATAAATCTCGGACACGCCATTTTAGATAACCATTAATCCAAACAACAAAGCTTTTTTCCCAAGCAGAACCAGGCCGGAATTTCTGAATATTTTTGCTGGCCCATTCTAGGGTGCGATTATAAGCCTCCGGATAATCTTGGTGGGAGGACCGATACAACCCAGGGAGTTGTTGAATTAATATTAACAGTCGGTTCAGCGCTTTCTGGCGTTCTGGACTTGGATTTGGATATTGGCATATTTGTTCAATTAGATTTTTTAGTTCTTTTTCCACGGCGATCGCTCTCCTGTGACAATAGTTGAATTTTATGAGTTTAGTCCATCTATAATCAACTATTTCTGTTTGTCTCACCTGATATGCTGATTCTCACCTATATATTTATCAGTCTCTCAAAACTTTTTTATGATTTTGAATTTCTGATAATTTTTTAATTTTTCAATTTATCCTTTCTCAACTTCTCCAAAATTAGGGATAAATTTTCTGGCGTTGATGTCTTTTCCAAAATCGTCTAACACTAATTTTTTGATTGTTTGGAAAATTAGTTAAATCTCAAAAATTTCACCAACTAATTTCGGGAAGATTACTTGCAAAAAAAAACTTGACATGATATTCTAATCATAATGGAAAAGGTGCGCTCATATATACTAAAATTAATGAGGCCAAAAAAACCTATTTTCCTGTTAGGCAGTATTTAAGATGAAGTCTGATAACTGAAAAAATCATGCAGTCTGGAAAAATCCTGAGACAACGCTACAAAATTATTCAATCTCTGGGAAGTGGAGGATTCGGAGATACTTACCTAGCTGCAGATATAGACTTACCAGGAAATCCGAAATGTGTAGTTAAACATCTCAAACCTAAAAGTTCAGACCCAGGAGTTTTAGCTATTGCTCAAAGATTATTTGAGAGAGAAGCAGAAACTTTATATAAATTAGGCAGTGACTCAGACCAAATACCAAAATTATTTGCCCACTTCCAGGAAGGAACAGAATTTTACCTAGTACAAGAATATATAGAAGGGCAAGATATAAGTAAAGAACTAACACCAGGAAAAAAATTAAGCGAGTCTTACACTATTGCCCTACTTAAAGGAATATTAGAAGCATTAGCAGTAGTTCATCAAAAAAAAATTATTCACCGAGACATCAAACCACAAAATTTAATGCGTCGTCAGTCAGATAAAAAAATAGTATTGATAGATTTTGGCGCAGTCAAAGAAATAAGTGTTTTAGCAACTAACAAACAAGGAGAAACTACTTTAACTATAGCAGTCGGAACACCTGGTTATATGCCAAGCGAACAAAGTAATGGCAAACCAAAACTCAGTAGTGATATTTATGCAGTGGGAATGGTCGGAATAAAAGCGCTTACAGGAATGTCACCAAAACAACTACCAACAGATCCAGAGACAGGAAATATTATTTGGCGGAACGAGGCAAAAGTAAGTAACCATCTGGCAAATATATTAGATAAGATGGTGCAGGAGTATTTTCGAGAGCGTTATAAAAATGCAAAAGAAGTATTAGAAGTATTAAAAGGTATAAACCCATCCACATCTACACCAACGCCAACACCCACTCCAACACCGGTATCAAAAGCAAAAACTACAGTAATAGTAAACCCCCCAACCCCAACACGCACTCCAATACCAGTATCAAATCAAACGACACCAATAGTAAACCCACCAAAACCCACACCAAAACCACTTCCACCCCAACCTCAACCTAATAAAACCAGAAGACAAAGATTGATATTAGGAGGTTTAGCAGGAGGTGGGTTTGCAGCAGCAATGTTGAGTAAAGATTGGTGGGATAGATTTTCGTTACCAAAAGCATACTCGTCAAATTCGACTCAGAAATTTGAGACAGTTACAGTTAATTCCAAAGGAGAAATAATTAATCGCTCTCAAGGTCAAGCAGAGGTGATGACAGAAAACTTTGATAATGGAGTTTCCCTGGAAATGGTAAAAATTCCTGCAGGTAGATTTCTCATGGGGTCTCCAGAGACAGAAGCGGGGAGAGAAGATAATGAAAGTCCGCAACATTATGTAGATGTGCCAGAATTTTTCATGGGAAAGTATCCAGTCACTCAAGCACAGTGGCAAGCAGTTATGGGAAATAATCCTTCTGAGTTTAAAGGAGCAAACCGCCCTGTAGAAACAGTAACTTGGAATGAAGCGACAGAATTTTGTCAGAAACTCTCACAAATAACAGGTAAAAAATATAGTTTACCCAGTGAGAGTCAGTGGGAATATGCTTGTCGAGCCGGAACTTCCACACCATTTTATTTTGGCGAAACTATAACGTCTGAGTTAGTTAACTTTGATGGCGACAATACTTATGCTTATGCTGATGCACCGAAAGGAAAATATCGTCGAGAAGCAACAGATGTGGGAATTTTTCCACCCAATGCTTTTGGTTTGTACGATATGCACGGGAATCTTTGGGAATGGTGTCAGGATGTTTGGCATGATAATTACGAAGGTGCCCCTGCAGATGGAAGTGCTTGGGAAACTGGGGGAGATAATAGTCGCTCACCGCTGCGGGGCGGTTCCTGGTACAACCTTTCTGATCTATGCCGTTCTGCTTATCGCCTCGACGACATTAGGCGCGACAGCATCGGCACTATTGGTTTTCGTATTGTGTGTGGTGGCGGGAGAACTTGATGAAGTCAGAAGTTTGAAGTCAGCGCGAGACAAGGATTTTGCTACGGATGTAGGGATGGTATTATCCCCCCTAACCCCCCTTGGAAAGGGGGGGACTAGAGGTGGTTGCCATTGAAAGGGAGGACTAGAGGTTGCTTCTTTTGATGTAAAATCAAATCCCTTTTATAACTACAATCTTACTCCCCCTTTCCAAAATCTTACCCCTCCTTACAAAGAGACAATCCTTCCTACTCCCCCCTTACAAAGGGGGGTTGGGGGGGATATCTTCAGGGTTGGAAGGAATAAAACCTGCAATAAGCTCGCAAACACAATCAAAACAGTCAGTATACCGTAGGTTGGGTTAAGCGACAGCGCAACCCAACAAAAATCTGTAGATGTAATGTTGGGTTTTTCCGTTGGAAATGCTTTCCTTCGGAATGCTCCGCAAACGCAAACGTTTCCTCAACCCAACCTACAACTTAGAAATTTACTAACTTCTGACTTCTGACTTCAATTTCAACAACCGCTTCATTTGCTTCACCGACTGATAAATTTCTGGCAAACGCTTATAAATAGCAGACGCTTTCAAATAAATCTTATTCGGAACTGCAGGACTACTAGAAACAATTTCCCCCGCACCGATATCATTATGAACACCCGCTTGAGCAGTAGCTATCGCTCCATCCCCAATATTTGCCTGATTAGCAACTCCCACCTGACCTGCCAAAATCACATTATTCCCCAATTTCACCCCACCTGCTAAACCAACCTGAGCAGCTAAAGCACAATTTTTACCTATTTTGCAACCATGACCAACTTGCACCAAATTATCTAACTTTGTATTTTTCCCCACTCTCGTCTCTCCCACCGCAGGGCGATCAATAGTCGTATTACTGCCAACTTCCACCCCATCTTCTAATACCACTCTCCCAGACTGCTCCATTTTAAACCAACCAGTTTTAGTCGGTACAAAACCAAAACCTTCGCCACCAATAACTGCTCCACTCTGAATTACACAACCTTTCCCTAACTGACTGCGTTCGTGAATAGAACAGTTAGCGTGTAAAACAGAATTTTCCCCTATTTCCACATCTGGATAAATTACCGCATTCGGATGAATGCAAACATTATCGCCAATTTTTACCCCCGCATCAATTACAACGTGAGCCCCCAAATAAACATTTTTGCCAATTTTTGCTGTGGGGTGAATAATAGCAGTAGGATGAATTTCTGCATTAGGTCGAAACGGTTGATAAAAAATAGCGATCGCCTTCGCAAACAACAGTCTCGGTTCTTTTCCCGCAACCCATCCAATACCGCGCTCCGTTGCCTGGGTTTGTAGAGTTTCATCCATCGGCAAAATCAAAGCACTAGCATTTGTCATTGCTACATAACTAGCAAATTTTGCTCCCTCAATATAACTCAGAGTACCCGTTACCGCTTCATCAACTGCTGCCATACCATTAATATCCGGGTCAACAGTATCAGTTTTTTCCAGACTAGAAGCGATCGCCTCCGAACCAAGTTTACTTACAACTTCGCTAAATTTCATTATTTCAAATTCCTCACTCCTCACACATAACTTTAAATTATATGATGTTTTGGCAATTAATCTTTATCTTTCGGTTTTAGGGCTTTTATATTTATTTGAGGCTAAACAACTAAAAACTTTAATAACTAATTATTTAAACATGATATTTTTACCATTTTTCCATAAAAAAATTAACCCAAATCTATCGCTTTTCATCAACCTAAGATTTGGGTTAAATATTCTTATTTTTTGGCAACAAGAAAAAGAGTAAATCTAAATTTATTTAACAGAAACTGCATCTACATCAACTGTACCATCAGCAGTATTGGCATCATTAATATTAGATACTGAGGCTACATCTTTACCCTGACGTAACTTCATAAAATCAATTACCATTTGAGAAACCTCTGCCACTAGAAGGGTGACAATGGCAACATCATCAACCTGTCCGATAACTGGAATAAAATCTGGAGAAATATCAAACGGGCTTAATACATAAGCCAAAGTTCCCAGAATAATCCACCAACGATATTTAGGATTACGAATAGTATTACGATACCAAGTATATAGAGATTGAATTGAAAAGCTCATGTATTTATCCTCAAACTTATATTTTTAATATTGCCAGAGTTGGTAGTAATATGGCAGTGTTAGTATCAACCATAAGTTTTTCTAGAAAATTCTACAGTCAGAATTCAGGAATTTTGCTATGGGAACTTGTATCTCTATTTTGTCAATTTCCACGGATAACAGTAAAGAGGAAAAGAGGGCTTACCATTATCCATTTAAAACCTCATCATAAATATCAGCCATTGTTAAATTTAATCCCACTGACTTTAACTCTAAAAAATCTTCTTTTCCTAAAATTTATCTAGACCAATAACCAGTTTCTGATGGTCGATAAATTTCTACTTTCATTTCTGTTTGAGAAACCAATACATACTCTTGCAAACTTGTTAAACTTTGGTAATTTAGGCGTTTTTATCGTCTATCTAAATCTTGGGTAGAAGGAGATAGTACCTCAACAATTAAACAAGGAAAACTATTATCATATTTTTCTGTATCTTGGGAGTCGCAAGTTACCATAACATCCGAAATATATCAGAGCTATTTTTAGCCATGGAAATTTTTACTTTCATATCTGCAATAAAAGTTTTACATCCACTTCCCCGTCAATGAAAACCTAGAAAAATAGCTATATTTAATGCAATGCGGTTATGTTATTCACTACCACCAGATATAGCAAAAACTTCACCGCCGAGATATTCATGGCAGGGTCATTTCATTCTAGATTTTAGCAATGAATTTACTGGCTTTACAGATAGCTAAAGATGCGTTGTCTAAAGCTGGCAATAAGGTATTCTCGTAAATATATAAAATGGAAAAGTTGAGAATGAAATAGCC
>JASJEE010000240.1 GCA_030064835.1 Microcoleaceae cyanobacterium MO_207.B10
CGGACTTTATCGACGTGCTTGGCCACTTCTAGAGCAATTTTCATGCCATTGTGGTGAACATCAGCTACCAGTGGTACTGGTTTATAGGTTTCCCCTAATTTCTGCTTAATTTGTGCGAGGGATTTGGCATGGGCCATACTAGGCACAGTAACGCGGACGATTTCGCAACCGATTTCATGTAAACGACGAATGGCAGCTACAGAACCGTCAATGTCAAGAGTGTCTTCGTTGATCATTGATTGGACTACAACTGGATGGCCACCACCGATAGTTACGTCACCCACTTTGACGGGACGAGTTTGTCGCCGATGGATAGTGGTGTCAAAGGCTGGTTGAGCAGGGGTTTTGGTTGGATTTGACAGGGTTTGCATAATATAATGTTATGTTTTTGTAGCGAAAGAGTCAGCGATCAATTGTTTACTATATTTCAGGTTGCCATAGAATTTGTCACTTATACCGTTTCACGAAAGTAAAAAGCTTGTCCTCGCCTCCGCGGGGGTCAAAAATTTTGATTTTATGGCCTATTGTCATTATTTCACACATATATAGTGTTAAATTATTTGTGAGATTAAGTGAAGTGATGTTATACCAATTTGAAAAAAGCTTGCCCTCGTGGCTTCCCCTCGCGGAGTCGGGGGAATGTTAGGAATAATCAGGGCTATAAAGATACTTTACAGGAAATGTTCCTTTGACTAATATCATAGTTTATGAACTAATAAATGGTATATAAGCTATTTATTCTGACTCCAGGCTCTTGACTCCTGACTCGTAAAAACACCCTAGCTATTTGTAGCAAACATTTATCAAATTTGTATAATCCCTTAAAATGCAAATGCTGGGAAACACAACCGAATATAAATATCCCGTTGATTATCAGAAAAAGCTCTTCTACCGTGCATAATTCTAGTATTGTCAATCATTAAAATATCACCCTTTTGCCAACTTATTTCTACGGTTATTTTCTCAGCAATTTCATTTAGTTCCGAGATAATCTCATCAGTTATTTCTGAATCATCATCAAAACATACAAGTTTGGGATTTATCTTTTTTGCAGGTAATAAACTATTAATAAAAACATCGTGTTTTCCATCTCTACTTTTATGTATTGCTGGACAAATGAATTGAAAATCAATTGATTCATCTTCGTTAGTTTTGACTTTCATCCCGTTACCCTGACATATCTCTTTAACCACATTCAAATCATTAGTTTTAAATTTTTTCTGCCAACTTTCCTTTGTGTAATTACCTGGAAATTTTAATTTTTTCTTACTCAATAAATCTTTCATTGAATTACTAAGTTCATCGAAAAATTGTTGACCATCACAGACTATAGTTTCTCCATCTTGTAAGGGTGGATTAGCACAGAAAAACCACAGCATCAAGGGAGGCTTGTTTGTATAGTACATTTCTCCATGTAGTTTGACCTCATCCTGAAAGTCATTGACAGTTAATATAGTTGCATTGTTATTAATTATTCTTCGATTGAACGCACCTCCCGTGTAATCCATAAAATTGGTACTCAATGAGTTACTAAACTCTGTAAAAGTGTCAAGGTCATTTTCAAAATCTCTAAAGAGTAAAACTCCTGAAGATTTAAACAGATTAATAATTTCTTCTTGTTTGATTTCTAAAAGACTAATATTACCGACATTGGTAATTTTTTTGCCTACTTTTTCTGATAAGGCTTGTATCTCTATTTTTGTATTTGTAAACATCTTTAAACCTCCTAATTACTTAATATATTATGAGGCAATTGTAGCTAGATTGCCTCCTACCTAAATCAGCTTGATACGAGGCATTGCGCCAACTTCCCCCTACAAATTAATTATCCCATTAATATGCAACGCCCGATTTTCTATTTAAATTATCCACAATATCATACAAGATTATTTTAGTCAAGTAAGTCTGGTTGCTGACGCACAATCATCTCATAGAGAGACTGGAAACTAAACCAACCTAATTTATGGGAACCAATCAGATTATAGGTTAAACGAGCCGTATCATGGTCAATTAGCATTGGTTTGCCTGCTGCTTCAGCCATAAGTTGGGCCTGACAGGAACGCTCCATTGTAATAAACCACCAAGTTGCCTCATCTACGGAATGACCGACGGTAAGTAAACCATGATTTCTTAATATTACTGCCTTTCTTTCTCCAAGGGTAGCAGCAATACGCTTGCCCTCGTCCAGGTTGAGTACAACTCCTGTATAGTCATTAAACAAAGCATGGTCTTCATAGAAAGCACAGGAATCTTGAGTTAGAGGGTCAAGGGTCCGTCCCAGGGTTGACCAGGTTTTGCCATACATTGAATGAGCGTGAGCTGCAGCATTCACGTCAGGTCGTGCAGAATGAATTTGGGAATGAATAGCAAAAGCTGCTGTATTCACTGGTCTATTACCTTTGACTACTTCACCCTGATGATTAACTAGCAACAAATCTGAGACTCGAATGTGACCAAAATACATTCCTAAAGGATTAACCCAAAAGTGGTCTAGAAATTCAGGGTCACGCACTGTAATATGTCCTGCTACTCCTTCATCAAATCCATAACGAGCAAACAGACGGAATGCAGCAGCTAGGCGTTCTTGACGGTGGCGGCGTTCATCTTCCACACGCTCAAATGTTAGCTCTTGAAAAAAGTTTTTCTGCTGCGTTTCTCTGACACTTTTCTGAGACGGTTGATTTTGGCTTTGAGTCATTTTTTTATCTTGTTAGTTTATTTTAACCAAATTAAAAAAAGATTGTTACAGTAAAATTCGGATTATTTGCTCCAAGAACTGAAGAAACCCACAATAAAATTCAGGGTTATTTTTATTTGATGGGCATATTTGTACTGGACCGACACAGCTAATTTTGTGCCAAATTTTAGGGTGCGTACTTACGGCTTAAATTTAAACTATGAAAGTGATTCAGCAATCCGTCGTAATGCACCATTTAAGGTGTGTCAATCGAGTACCCTGATTTTCAGAATGATACCTCTGTTAGGCGGTCGCTATAATTTTTTAAGTGATCGCCTAAATGAGTAGGCGCTATATTATAAATAGTATATTTGCGTAAGTCCTGATTGTCTACAAGATTTTTTTTGGCGTTGCTGAATCAAGGTATGAAAATAAAAGTTCAACAATCTCAACTATTTGTTATTCAATAGTGAGCGCAATTACCAAAAAATACAAATCATACCCACCCATCAGCAACGCCTTTTTTTTAATTACTTTTAACGCTGTTTAACTGTTGACGTAACTCTCCTAATTTTTGTTTATCCTCAGCACTCATGTTGGGATTACTTTCTAACTCTAAAATCTTTTTAGCTAAGTCTAATTCGCGAATCGGATTCCAAGTTTTATCATTTGCTTGATCGAAGCCAGACCAACCGTGAGGTTTTAGAACTGCGGGGTCTTTATAGTTATAGAAAAAGTTACGAATTTTTTGCTTGATATCTGCTGGTAAATCTTTTCGATAAGCTATTGGGTCACTAGGAATTAAAGTAGAAGTCCAAATAGTTTCTATATTAGCTCTTGCTTTTGGATTTGTTTTTTGAAGTCGGTCTAATGATTCATTATTATTAGTAGCCACATCTACTTGATTATTAGCTATTGCTAAAGCTGTTGCTTCGTGACTACCAGAAAAAACTAAGCGTTTAAATGCTTTTTTCGGGTCAACTGAGTTTTGAGCAAAAACATAGTAACTCGGTACTAAAAAGCCAGATGTAGAATTAGGATCGTTAAAAGCAAAGGTTAAATTTGCTGCGTTTTTAATGACATATTTATCGCCCCCCATAGCTTTCGCTTCCGAAACTATGGGATTGTTTTTATTGGTAATTAAATGAGAGTAATAACCTTTACCACCTTCTGTATCTACTACCTGGGCAAAAGCTTCAGCATTAGCGCGTTTTGCTGCTTCAATATAAGACTTTCCTCCATACCAAGCTAGGTGAATATCTCCAGTTCGCATGGCTTCAATTACTGCTACATATTGAGTCACATAAAATGCCTTAACTGGTAAACCAATATTATCAGAAAGTGCTTTAATGAATGGTTCCCAAATTGGTCTTTGATTTGTTTGAGATTCAGTGGAAATAATTCCAAATTTGAGTTCTTTGATTTGAGCTAATGTTTGAGGAGCAAAAGTTAGATTAGCTAGTTTTGCTCCGGCTAAGGAGAGAGCAAAAAGAGAGGAATTTTTGATGAATTCACGTCGGTTCATAGTGGTATTTTTTTTTGAATTAAACTAAATGTCATTTGTTGTCAGTAGCTATCTATTTTGTAGGGGCTTGGAGACCAAGCCTCTATAAATATTCGGGGCAAATTTTGTCCCCATATTCAATATGATTGGTAAATAAGTTTAAGCTTTGGTTAAGCTCAACCCCTAGCACTTTCCATTGAAAAGTTAGCGATCGCCACGAAATAAATCATAAGCATGAAAGGGCATCATCGCAATAACTTTCTACTATCAATTTTTGCCCATTTTATTGACAGCTAATAACTGACAAAAGACATCTAGAGAAGAAAATTTTTGACGTAAGTAGTCGGACATAAATAAGCAGGATTATGTTAATTTCTGTGAAGAGATTAAAGGTGATCGGCAAAAAAAAAGCAAAAAATTATTTAAAGTATTGGTAGTCCTGTATATGTAGTGATAAAATTATCTTGTTGGAGTGTATATTAACATAATTTTTGGTATGATATTTAGGGTTGATTTATTCATAACTTCGTGGTTGGTTATATTAAGCGATCGCCTACCAATAATTTTTTGATTTTCAAGTCAGCCTAAGTGCAATATTTCAGAAATTAATGTCAGAAATTAATGGCTTATATTAACATATCACTACATATACAGGACTACCAGGAAATATACCTGTGGAGATTTCAATTGAAGTAGATAGTGGTTTTCAAGGTCTACAAAATCAGTATGAAAATATCCGCATCCCCCATAAAAAACCAAAGGGAAGGGAATTAAATGAGCAACAAAAATTGGAAAATAAGAAATTGAGCTAATTAAGGGTGATATGTGAAAACGCGCGGGTGTTAAACGTTATGGGGCTGTCAGTCAAATTTACCGTAATCACAAGAATGATTTTGATGACAAATTAATGTTAACAGTAACTGTACCTGTGGAACTTATATCTGGTGGCAACATAAATAATCAAATTACTAACAAATATATCTGTTTTCATTTGCGTTTTTTCCTAACCTAAATTATTTCCCAACAACTCTATTAGATATTTCCAATAATCTAAAATAAAATCAATTATCGTAAAGAAAACGGAGAAACAGGGACGAGGTGACACGGTGACACCCCATCTCCGCGTCTCCGCGTCTCCCCCTCTCAGTGTCAAATCTTAAAAACTTACCCTTGTCAGCGGCACCTCCCAGACTTCCCACACCTCTTTTATTCACAGCGCCAAATTTTCACAGTATTGTCGCTACTACCACTTACAATAGTATTATCATCAGCACTAATTGCTACAGAATTTACATCCTTAGAATGTCCGGTCAAAGTCTCAATAACTTCTCCAGTTTCCATATTCCAAATCTTAATAGTTTTATCCGCACTACCACTAATCATTGTTTTTTTATCCAAACAAATTACAGACCTAACCCAATCAGAATGCCCAGTAATTGTTTTGATTAATTCAGATTTTTCTACAGACCATAATTTAATAGTCTTATCACTACTACCACTCACTAAAACTTTACCATCGGGACGAAAAGCAATCGTATTAATATCCCTAGTATGCCCAACTAATTCACTTATTAATTGACCCGTTTCTACATCCCAAAATTTAATAATATTATCGCTACTACCACTAGCAAGAATTTTCCCATCAGGACTAAAAGCAACTACATTTATTCCCCGTGAATTTTTAATACTGTACAAAAGTTGACAAGTTTCTTGATGCCAAATTTTAATAGTTCGGTCGTCACTTCCACTAGCAATAAATGCACCATTTGGACTAAATGCTACTGGCATTGAAACAATAGAATCAGAGTGTCTAGATAAACTACAACTTACCGTACCTTTAACTAAATCCCAAATATTAATCACTCCACCAACATTACCGATAGCTAAGATATTACTTTGAGAATTAAAAGCAATTGATAAGACTACATTAGAAGCTACAAAAGAGTCTAATAATTCTCCTGTAGATAACTTCCATAATTTAATAGTTCGGTCAAAACTACCACTAGCAAACATTTGATTATTGGGACTAATAGCAACTGATGAAACGGAACTTAAATGACCAGAAATACTTTGAGGTTTTCCCCAAGAATGAAGATATAATCCTGGTACATGAGTAGTATCTTTGAGAGAAATTTTTGGCTGTGAAATTTTGAGTAAATTTGGTGTAGGTGGGGGTGGGGGTGGTAATTTTCCATAATTCAAATCTTTTAAAACATCGGCTGCACATTGATAACGTTTGTTTGTTGCTTCAGTAATTAATTTATCCAGAATTTTTCCTAATTCTTCGCTGACAGAATTATCGACTAAATAGTCTCGCCATACCCATTTATTTTCCCCAGTATCAAATAGTTGAAATGGGGAAACATTGGTCAGTAAATAAATACAAGTTACCCCTAGACTATACAAATCGCTGGCAAAATTTGCTCTACCTTTGAGTTGTTCTGGAGCGACATATTCAGGAGTTCCGATGATTGTACCTGTTTTTAATAATGCTGTACCTGTTAACTCTTTTGCTGCACCAAAATCTACTAATACTAATTGATTTCTGAATCCAGTTTTATAGAGATAATTCGATTGTAAACGACGAATAATATTTTCTGGTTTAATATCCCGATGAATAATTTTATGAGAGTGAATAAATTCTAGGACTGGTAAAAGACTATTTAATAATTCTCGAATCTGGTCTTCTGAGAATGTTCCCTCTGTTTCTAAGATTTGAGCTAAGTTTTTTCCAGGGATAAATTCTTGTACTAAATATTGACAAGAATCATCATGTAAATTTGCTAATAGTTCAGCTATCTGAGGATGTTTTCCTAAACTATCTAATCTTTCCGCTTCTTTTTCAAATAGTTGGATTGCTTTTTTTATATCTGCATCATTTTGTGATATAAAGTAAAACTGTTTAATAACACATGGTGGTTTGGATGGTTTGTCTTCATCTACTGCTAAATAAGTTTTGCTGAAGCCTCCCTGACCAATCATTTTGATAGCTCGATAGCGGTCTTTTAGTATTAACATAGAATTACAATTTAGACAGATTATTGTATCAGATAGGTTATTGGGATTTTTGCAGTTTTCTTGGAGGCAGTAAATCATATTTTTTCTTTTCGCCAATATTGTATTTGTTGCTTTAGTAGTTAGTAACATTTTGTCAGCATCCCTGATAATTTGTTTCTAGATCGCTATAGAAAAATACATTTTAAAACAGTTACCAGAAAATCAGGTTTCAAGCCTCCCCTTGGATAGGGGATAAAAAAGAAAATTCAGTATTTCAAGCCTCCTACTTAAGCAGGTGATAACTGATAACTGATAACTGATAACTGAAATGACTACTCCCTACTTCCTACTCCCTACTCCCTAAATATGAGGTGCAGAAATGTCAAAATCAAAAATTATGATTGTTGAAGACGAAAGTATTATTGCTGAAGATTTAGCAGATAGTCTCAGAACTATGGGATATACAGTTGTTGATATTGTTTCCTCTGGGGAAGAAGCAATTTTAATCGCAGCAGAAAAGCAACCAAATTTAATATTAATGGACGTAATGTTACAAGGAGAAATAGATGGAGTAACAGCAGCAGAACAAATTCAATCAAGCTTACAAATACCCATAATATTTTTGACAGCTTACACCGATAATAAAACCCTACAAAGAGTCAAAGCAACAAATCCTTTTGGTTATATTGTCAAACCCTTTGAAGAAAGAAACTTACATTTAACAATTGAAATAGCTCTGCAAAAGCATCAGTATGACCCCATAACTCTCTTACCAAATAGTTCTTTATTTAGAGCCAGACTAAATGAAATTTTATCCCAGAAAAATCAAGCTAGTTTAGGAGATGTATGTACTATCAATGAATCTCATAAATATCAAAAATTTCTGAAAATACCTATCTTCTATATTAGCTTAGATAGAATTAATAGAATCAAAGTAACATTGGGAAGTAAAAATGGAGAATTGGTACTATGTAATATAGCAAAAAGACTTAAGGAATCTATTACTGGCATTGATATGTTAGCTCGTTTAGAAGCTGCTGAATTTGCCATAATTCTCAAGCCAGTAGAACAAAAACAAGATGCTATTAATATAGCTCAATCTATTTTAGATATAATCTCTCAACCAATGGTTTTAGAAGGGTATGAAATTTATATTACTGCTAGTATAGGAATTACATTTTATCCATTAGATGACATAGAAGCAGATGAACTACTAAAAAATGCTAATGCAGCAATGTATTATGCTCAACAAAAAGGAGGAAATAATTATCAATTGCATAAGTCAGAAGCAGTTGTGATTTCTCTAGAACAACTAGCCTTAGAAACGAATTTGCGTAATGCTTTAAAACGCTCAGAATTTCAAGTTTATTATCAGCCAAAAGTTAATCTTAAGACTGGTAAAATTGCTGGAGCAGAAGCTTTAATTCGTTGGTATAACCCAGAAAAAGGCTTGGTTTCACCAGCAGAATTTATTCCCTTAGCAGAAGAAACAGGATTAATTATTTCCATAGGAGAATGGGTATTGCGTACTGCTTGTAATCAAACAAAAATCTGGCAAGAAGCAGGTTTTTTGCCATTCCAAATAGCAGTTAACTTATCCAGACGTCAATTTGTTCATAGAAATCTGCAAGAACGAATTATTAAAATCATCCAAGAAGTAGATTTAAAACCTAATCACCTAGAATTAGAAGTCACAGAAAGCTTAGTTATGCAAAACGAAAAAGCTGCGACTAGAATTATGAAATCATGGCAAAAGTTTGGAATTAAAATATCAATAGATGATTTTGGGACAGGATATTCATCCTTAAGTTATCTTAGAGAGTTTCCATTTGATGTGATAAAAATAGACAGAAGTTTTATTCGCAATATAACTACAGATAGTAAAACAGAAGCAATTACAATAGCAATTATTCAAATGGCTCATAGTTTAAACTTAAAGGTGGTAGCTGAAGGAGTAGAAACAAAAACAGAGCTAGACTTTCTTCGGAAACATAAATGTGATGAAATTCAAGGTTATTTATTCAGCGCACCATTGCCTACATCCAAGTTTGAAAAATTATTACAAGAAGGAAAAAAGTTAATTTAAACATTGATAGTCTCCTTCATAGAAGTTAAAAGTTAAAAGTCATCCATTAAAAAGTAAGATTTGAAACGCTAAAATTCACGGCAGTTAAAAGTTAAAATTAATCCATTCATCAAGTAAGATTTGAACGGCTAAAATTCACGGCAGTTAAAAGTTAAAAGTAAGATTTGAACGGCTAAAATTCAGGGCAGTTAAAAGTTAAAAGTCATCCATTCATCAAGTTGAAATTTAAGGTAGTCCTTTGATGATTGTGATATTTATAAGTAAAATCCTTTCACAGTAAGGGGTAAAAATGCAAAAATCACTACTTGTACACCACTACCC
>JASJEE010000241.1 GCA_030064835.1 Microcoleaceae cyanobacterium MO_207.B10
AAATATTTACCTAAATAGTTAAAGTTAGCTGATGATGTCCGCTGTTACCCAGACTTTTTATTATGGCACTACTTCAATCTTAATTCATCCTCCAAATGCAAAAAACTAGGAAGGCTGAAAGCTGATAGCTAAGGGCTGAATGGTTACCAAAAATTTATCTGTCTGATTTTTCAAGGAGACAGCTATTAACCTTATTAATTTTTTGTCTAGACTTAAACTGGTTGACTTCTTGAGCTTCAAGTGTCAAGGTACTTAGTATGAAGATTTTATAAAGATTATTCAAGTTTTTTACTCCTACCCAAATAATTATCTTAAATATTTAGAGATTTTTGATGAAGTTTTGATGAATTTTTTTCATCTCTGAAGACAATGGTATGTATTGGTACATCCCCAAATAATTATCTTAAATATTTAGAGATTTTTGATGAAGTTTTGATGAATTTTTTTATCTCTGAAGACAATAGTATGTATTGGCACATCTTTATAGTTTAGTCACCAAAACCGAGAATATATCTTTTTGCACTGTTAATATGGAAAAATTTTGATACACTACAGAACTATTAAAGGTTTCAATGCCAACAATTATTCTTTTGTTTGTAGCATTTATATCAAAGTTTTTCATCTTCTTTTGGGTTTAGTTATCAGTCATCTCTGCAGTTTTTTCTTTTGACAAAAAATATGTATTTTTGTCTAGATCAGGAAACAATCTTGATCATAAAAAATAATTCTAAATTATGTTTTTTATCACAGCATAATTCTAATGTCTATCTATTCTATTAAAGATATAGACAAACAGGATATTTCACCGCCTAATTCAGTAGAGATCAAATTTTCACTTTTTACTCCTGATTAATCTGTATTACTAAATGTGATTTACAGGTTTTGGTTTTACTAGTTAGTATGTTTAGGACTAAGGAATAAAAGGGGGTTCAATAATAACAGACACTCTTATATAATTATTACACATATTTGAGTAGGACTGCCAATAGTTATGGTTTGTCAGATTACACTATCCCAATTGACTACAGTATTGAATGCTAAACCACTTACAAGTTTACATACTCCTGAAAAAAGATTAATTACAGGTATAAACACTGACACTCGTAACTTACAATCTGGTGAAGGATTTCTGGCATTACGAGGTGAAAAGTTTGATGGCCATAAATTTGTGCAAGAAGCAATTCTAAAAGGAGCTGCTTGTGTGATTGTTGAACAAGAATATACCCCAAATGCTGAGGTTAAACAAGAGTTATATAATGTACCGATATTACTGGTAGAAAATACCTTAAAAGCTTACCAAATAATTGCTCGTTGGTGGCGAGATAGGTTTGATATTCCTGTAATTGGAATCACAGGTTCAGTGGGTAAAACTACTACTAAAGAATTGATTTCTACAGTGTTGTCTACTCAGGGTCAAGTTCTAAAAACTGAGGCTAATTATAACAATGAAATAGGTGTACCTAAAACTTTACTACGACTCTCATCTGATGATGATTATGCTGTTGTAGAAATGGCGATGCGTGGTCCTGGAGAAATAGCAGAATTAACCCATATTGCCAATCCGACAATTGGTTTAATTACTAATGTTGGTACTGCTCATATTGGCCGTTTGGGTTCTGTTGAGGCGATCGCTAAAGCTAAGTGTGAATTACTGGCGGAAATGTTTTCTAATAGTATTGCTATTCTTAATTATGATAATTGTAGATTGATGGAAACAGCAGCTACAGTTTGGTCGGGAGAAACTTTTACTTATGGTTTGGAAGGTGGTGATTTACAAGGGAATTTAGTTGATTCTAAAACTATAAATGTTGAGGGTGTGGATTTACCTTTGCCTTTACCTGGTAGTCATAATGCTTCTAATTATTTGGCAGCTTTGGCAGTATTTAAGGTTATTCATGGAAAAGATATTTCGGCAGCTAGTTTGTTTCAACCTTTAATGAAAAATTTATCAATCCAGTTGCCAGAAGGTAGAGCGCGACGTTATGAATTAAATAATGATATTGTGATTTTAGATGAAACTTATAATGCAGGATTAGAGTCGATGATTGCGGCTTTAAATTTGTTAGCTGAAACTTCTGGTAAGCGTCATATTGCTGTTTTGGGAACGATGAAAGAATTAGGAGATAAATCAGTTTTATTTCATGAACAAGTTGGTAATGTTGTGCGGAATTTGAATCTGGATGGTTTATTTATTTTGGCAGATTTTGAGGAAGCACATGCAATGTCTATGGGTGCTGCTGGTTTGCAGTTTATAGAGGTAGAAAATATTGCTTCTGAAGATGCTCATCAGAAATTAGCAAAGCATTTAGAGGAGTTTTTAGAATCAGGCGATCGGGTGCTTTTTAAGGCTTCTCATTCTGTGGAGCTTAACAAAGTTGTTGATGTTTTGATTAATAAGTAGAAATTAGCAGTGTTATACCAATTTGACAAATATTTGCTACCAAAAAATTTCTAGGTTTTAGGTGGTAGGTGGTAGGTGGTAGGTCGCAGGTAGGGAATAAATTTTAATCAGGTATTTATAGCTAAATTATGTTTTTCAATTATCCAATTTATTTGTAATACCATTTTTCAAAAAGAATGTTACAAATAATTGGGTCAACTAAAATATTTAAACTCAGATATATCTTTGATAAAAAAAAATTATTTCAGAGGAAAAAAGGATGAATAAGCTATCTCTACTGACTACTAGAAACAACTATGATTATTTGTAGCAAACATTGATCAATTTGGTATAACATCCCCCCGCCTCCGCGAGGACAAGATTTTTTCAAACTGGTATTAATAAATCTCTTTATTTGCCTATTTAGGGTTTGCTGAAAAAGTATTTTGGTGGAGGGTAGGAGTCAGGAGTCAAGAGTCAGGAGAAATAGGATTTATAGAGGATGTAGTCGGAACAATTATCCTTCAAATTTTTCGTCCTTGTCTGCCCAAAATCCTCACTTTTTCAGCTCATGGGAACAAAAAGCTTGTACTTTTTTGGCACAAAATCAGGCTAAAGTCTTTACAGATAAAGGCTTTTGGATTTAATCAGCAAACCCTAAATAATTTTTACCATTATTTCTTGATTCTCTTCAGTCAAACTGTCCTGATTAAGATTTCTACCTTTTAGTAAATAAGTAGACATTTCACCCTTACCTTTCACAGGAATAATACCTCGCTCCTCTAATAAATATTTATCTTTTAATAAAACATAAGTATCTTCTGTTACTTGAATTTCACCGATAATGCCATGAGATTCCATTCGACTAGCAATATTAACAGTATCTCCCCACAAATCATAAATAAATTTTTTAGTCCCAATAACTCCAGCAACTACCGGACCACTATTTAGTCCAATTCTCATGTTTAAAGAACTATTATTTTTTTGATTAAAATTACGAATAACATCCTGCATATCCAAAGCCATATTAGCGATCGCTTGTGCATGATTGATATTTGGTTCAGGTAAACCCCCGACCACCATATAAGCATCACCAATAGTCTTAATTTTTTCCAAGTTATAGATAGCAGCTAATTCATCAAACTCAGAAAAAATTTCATTTAATAACTGCACTAATATTGTGGGAGAAACAGTAGTAGAAAGCTGAGTAAAACCAGCAATATCTGCAAATAATACTGTCACCTCTTCAAAACTATCAGCAATAATACCGTTTCGATCTTTTAAGCGTTCTGCTATTGGCTTTGGCAAAACATTTAGTAATAGTTTTTCTGATTTTTCCTGTTCTCCTTGTAACTGCTCCAAAGCCGACTTAAATAAATTAGTAATTACCAATCCTAATCCTAAAGTTGCGAAGACAGCTAATAGCAAAAATAAGCTCATCTTTTTACTTGTATTTTCAATATAAAAACTTGCCTCTTCTACCTCTTGAGCAGCAATATTAAATAATTTGTTACAAATAATTGTTGTTTGTCTGTCAAAATCATCGCTAATATCATTAATGTTTTGAGCATTTTGAGAACTTTCTTTTGCTTGAAGCTGATAACTATTTAAAAACCTAAATGCAGTATCCTTTTGTTCATCGTCTAGAAATTGTGATTCCCTAATTGCCACTTTGAGATTTTCGATTTTTTGATTTAAAGATTGCTTTTTTTCGGGGTTACTTTTCAGCCAATATTCTTTCTCAGCAGCCAACATTTGGTTATACAAAGAAATTAACCCGGAGTCATCAGCTAAGAGTAAAATCTCACCTAATAATTCTGCTTTTTGATCGGTAAGTGCGAAACCACCAGTATAATCTTCTCCCAAATCTCTAACTAATCTTACTGCTTCTTTAAACTTATCTTTATACTCTTCTATTTTTTCTGTATATTCAATTAAATCTGGGTGAGACTTGTACCACTCTTCGCTAATATGTTCGCTAGTAAGTAAATCTTGCAATTCCTCACGAATTTTAAATACATTATTAATCTCTCGATCAAAAGATGTAATGTATTTTTTCTGTGCCGTATCTAAACCTATAGTTTGCCATTCCCGAAAAAATTCTCTTTCTTGTCTGCGAGCGCTATCCAAAGCTTGATTCATCTGAAAAACCAAGCGCTGAATTTTGATGCTAGTTCCCATGACTGACTCAGTTTTATTACGCACAACTTTCATGGAAAAAAAACTTGCCAGCGCCACTCCAGCAATTAACAGTAAAAGTACCCCTGAAGCCAAAGAAAATTTATAAGTAATACTCGACTTCATCCAACTTCTGTCGATGTATTTTTTCAAATTTCTCAGATTAGTCAATATAATCGCCTCCTGAACCATATTGCCATTGCTCAATCCAACGACGATAGTAATATTTTCGCGCCTGGGGCATTTTTGTAACTAAAGGTTCCATTACTTCCCCAATGGGATATAACAGGCTATAAATTCCCAAGTTTAAATAGTGCCTCATCCAATCTAACAAATTTCCCAAGCCAACTTGAGGGATAATTTTGATCACTAAATTGGGTTTAGTCAAAGAAGTAATGAATAAAGTTTGTGCCAAGCCAGGAAATTGCACTACATCTTGCAAAAAAGGTTTAAGTACAGCTTCCCCTTGTTGGGCCATAACCTGAAATACACCTGCTAAAAGTTGGTTTATTTGATTTGGATCAACTTTTTCCCTTACCCCTACACTCATGGAACGTTGAAATAGCCAGGTGACTGAGACATTCGGTTGATAAGGTTGTAAAACTGCTAGAGCATTTGCCGAAAGATTGTCCGTTTGTAGAGCTTCGTTAATACCTATCGTCAAACGTTTCAGGTGACGTACCATCGCCCCAAACCCACCAAAACTTAGGGGAGATTGACTTCCGCTACTATCGCCCACTGGCAAAATACGATTCCAGGGAGTTTTCAGGGGACTTTGACGATAGCATGGGAAAAAGCCAAATAAGGCCCGTTGGAATTGGAGTTGGCTGAGTTCCACATTTTGATATTCAGGTAATAGGCGCAGATATTCTTCAAAAAAAGATTCGAGGGAAATTCTTTCTGGGTGAGCATCTAAGTAGGTAAAGAGATAAGTAGTTCGCCCGTCTGTAGCTGGAAATGCTTCCCAGAAATATTGACATTGATTTTTTATCGGGGTGAATGAGGCGAATATGTCCCCTGTCTCATTTTCTTGGTATCCGGTGGCACAGGTACCGACTACTAGGCACACGGCATCCGGCTTTTGGCCTTGGCGTGCTTGTTGGATGATGGGAGAAAAATGCCCCATTGCATCCAGGACTAATCGGGTTTTGAATGATTGACCATTGTTAGTCTGGATATTGACCCCATCTGGATGAACAGTTGCTGTTTGGTAGGCTGTGTTTTCAAATAGCTGGCCACCAGCTTCGAGAAATTGCTGTTTGATGGTTTCTAGTAGATAAACTGGGTCTACTCCAATATTGAGGACATCTTTTACCCAAATGTCGGGAGTACCTGGAAAGCTGATGCGGGCCGGGTTATATTCGGTGGCGATCGCTGTTTCTAGTTGTTCTGGGGAAAGGAGATTTAGTTCTACAAATGTGTCTAGTTCTTTGCGGGAAATATTCCATTCTTGTTTTCTACCTTTGAGAATACCTCGTTCTAATAGGGCCACCCGCTGACCTTTTTTCGCTAAGGTAGCACCGATAAGTATACCAAGAGTACCTCCACAAATTACCACATCCCAGTCATAAGTTTCTAATGAGGAAGTTTCTGTCTTAACAGTAGTAGGAATGGGGGTATTGTCTTGTCGGAGTTTTTGCCACATCCCATCGGCTCGTCGCAGACCTTCTAAGGGATTTCCTGGAATTTGCGAGAGTATTTGTTCTGTTAATGACATCATGTCTTAATATTTTGATAAAAATTTTTGATTATTATTACATAATAATTCCCCTTCTAGATAATTTTGCAACTAGAAACTATTTACAATATTGAGATATTTATTATTCCATTTAATAGAACTACACTTGAGATTACTAATATAATTATTTGGAATTGACTATAGCAATCCTAGATTATTTGTAACAAATGAAAAAAATAGATAAAAATCCTAAAACTTTGACTCTGGTTTCCTGTTACCTTTTTCTAGGATATTTTTTTCACTACCAAAATAGGAATGCTATATATGTTATTGATGTTTTTTACCTGAATATTTATTTTGGTTGTTTTCCCCAATAAAAAAGTCAGAATATAATAATTTTCTTTTTAATATAGCATTTCCCAGGTTAGTGAGGTACAGGGCTGGATATCCCCCCTAACCCCCGTTTAACAAAAAGCGCAGCATCCTCTGGCTTCCCCTCCTTCAGCGAAGCATCCTTTGGCTTCCCCCTTTCTAAGGGGGACAGGAGGGGGATGTACGGGGGGAACTGGAAGTCCCCCTTCTCAAGGGGGATTTAGGGGGATCGTTGATGTAACTCACCAGACCGAAAACCCCTATAATTTAAATTATTATAGTCACAAATAAAAATCAGCTTAATTATTGAACTAACCTTTGCTTGTCAACCATAGGTATAGCAATCAGGAATAAGTTAAAAGAAATATATACTGCATTTTCTGATAAATCAAGCCATCTTTAACAATCAGTTTCTCAAATTTGATTCCTGATTACTATGTAAGCATTCAGCCCTCAACTATCAGCTTTCAGCGTTCCTCGTTTTTGGCATTTGTGAGGATGAATTAAGATTGAAGTAGTGCCATAATAAAAAGTCTGGGTAACAGCGGACATCATCAGCTAACTTTAACTATTTAGGTAAATATTTTATTAGCTGGCAAGCGTAGCATCCCCCAGGGAAGGGCTGACTGCTAATAGCTGAATGCTTACATTACTATATAAATCTTGTTTACAGTAGCTTTTTTAATCTTTCGATATTGATGGAAATCATCTGCATGGAAATCACCATTTATAGAAAATAATGTTCCCACCAAAATCTACTAGTAAAGGTGGGTTCACTAAATATTTTCCTTTCTATCTCTAAGCAGCTATGTAAATTTTTTCCTCCAAAATTTTTGATTACCAAAAATTTTACTTCAACCTCTAAACAACTAGGTTACTTTTGGCTTTTTGAAATATCTATATTAGCTCTATTAGGAAAATTACAGATAACTGCGATCGCTACCTAATTTATCTACTCCTCCTCGTTATTATCATCTTCTGTTTCTACTTCTAAATTAATTTGTCTCAGATGAATATGTTTGTGTCCTAACTGAATTACAAATTCATCTCCTGGTTTTAATCCCATTTCTTGTGTATAGTTAGCCCCTATGACTAATTGTCCATTTTTATGAACACAAGCACGATAAGTAGCAGCACGCCCTCTTCCATCTTTAACACCGTTATCATCTAAAGGTACTCCCTTCGCCTTTAGAACTGCATCATAAAATTTTGTCAGGTTGACTCGTTTCTGCTGATCTTTTGAAGTTGAATAATATCCACAAGCAATTGCAGTATCTTTTCTTGATAAGTGGGAAAGTTCTTTGACTTTTTTTAACAATGCTTTACCGGTCAGTGGAGCACTTGATTTTTCTGCTGTCGTTTTAGCCATCTTCTCCATACTATTGAAAATCTTCACTCATTAACTTTAGCACTTATAACGGTTAATATCAAGTGTATTTAATCTTTTTTTCTTGATTCTTATCTCATATTAATAATTACTTAGAGATTAATTTGTCACTTAAGTATTATGTGGTTTTACATATATTATTTGATATATAATAAATTTCTTGATTATCTACTTATAGATATTTTGTTTTAACATCTTAATCAAAAAATTATTATCTAGTCAATCTCCCGGTTTAATACCTAGCAATGGCCATTTTTCTTATATGTGTTTTTGTAAGCATTTCCTGCGCAATGCTGTGCCAACAGCAGTCAGCTTTCAGCTATTAGCTTCGGAATACTACTCTTGGAATATTTTAGAGAATTACTTTGCTATAATTATTAATCAAAGAATCATTATACAAAAATTTTTACAATTTTTAGTTGCCAGTTAATTGCTCCATAAATGTACCTTTTTTTAATTTCTGATTGAGATAATTTAAACTAATTTTATCACCTGCAATATATCCAAAAGAAAAACCTAAGTCACTACTAATTTCTGCAGATTTTTGCGTTTTACACTTAACACCTTCTTGCTGTAAATATCTTTCTATAGCTAAAGTATTTTTTTCAAACATAGAGCGAACTACTATAGCAGATGTTGACTCATCACTACTGTCATCAACTAAACCTTTTTCTTCCATCTGTTTTCGCCTATTTTCTAATCTTTGTCTTAATCGAGTTGCACATCCCACCCGAAAACCGTGAATAAAAGATCTACCTTTACCTCTATGTTGTTTTACTAATTTATCCACCACTGTAGTTAAATATTGATAAAGATATTTAGAAACCATAATATTAGTTTCTGTTCCTACTAATCTCATCTCACCTGTATAAGTAGAACGCATAGCTTGACAACCATTAGCACTGGCAATACCTGCTAAAATCCACATTTTCCAAGTTACATAGCGACCGGTTTTATCAATAATACCTTTAGTAATGTCTTCATCCTGGTCTTCTCCTAAATCTGCTATACATAAATTATGTTTAGCTAATAATTCTGCTGCTTTTTCGGCAGCCAGTGCAGCTTCATTTTCATTAGGTGAATTGGCAAGAGCTAGGAGTTTACTAATTTTTTCCAGGAGACTTCTATTGACCATTTTTATGACCTTAGTTATGATCAGACAAACTTAATATTTGAATTCATGATGCTGAATTTATGATTATTTCACTATAAATATTTAATACTGTAATGAATAGATCACAGCATTTAATTAAGAATATTTATTTATTAAGATATTAATACTACCATTTTTCCATAGAATATATTGCTTATTACTAATTTTTTTGTTTTGATAATTTTATTGCAAGCTGACTAGATTTATATTTCGGTATAGCTAAATTTTATAATTTCAAATTTATTTAACTTTAATAGAGGTAATTTTTAAACTAAAAAATCATTATGATCTATTTCTACCCTAGAGATTTACTGGTTATAAATTTTAGAATTTTATAAAATTCTAAAATTAATATATAGGATTCCTCTGCGTAGTTGTGAAAAAAATATCTTAGAAAAAGGGAACAGGGAACAGAGGTAAGAGTTTCAGGATTTT
>JASJEE010000025.1 GCA_030064835.1 Microcoleaceae cyanobacterium MO_207.B10
TCTCAATAAAACCTTATTCATTTATACATACTTAAGGTAGAAAAAATGCTATAGCCTAATTTTTTTTCTCAAAAGTTTCCGAGAATAATGACTAAAGACACATCTAACCTGCATATATCAAAAAATGGTAGTGGTGCAGAGTCAGGATAGAGAAAAGAGAGAATGCGGAGTGGGGCAGACTGGGATTAAGGGAAAAATTAAAAAATATATATCCTCACTTCTTATCTAGGACTACCCAAAAAAACTAATATTTTCCTAACCGTATGATTTTGATATTCAAGTTACTTATTGAAACCTAAATGTTTAACTTTTGATTTGTAACTTCTGGTAAGTAGTCGAGGTCAAAGTCAAAAGTCACATGGTTTTGACAATAGTCTTGAATCAACTAACTTTCTCTGGTGAGGAACTTGGTAGTTAAAATATGATCAATATGTAAATATTAAGGGGCCAAAAATATCAAAGCTTAGGAAAAACAAAATAATTGATAACCTAACTTAAATTCAGTTGAAATCTGCCCCTGCACAAAAAGAAAACGATAAAACTTAAAATAAGTAGCCGATGTCCAGCGCAGAATCTAAACCTTCTTCAGAACAACCAGAAAAAATCCACTTACCCCGCACTAGCGAATCAGAAACTCTCAAAAAAATTCGTCATACCACATCCCATGTCATGGCAATGGCCGTGCAAAAATTATTTCCCAAGGCCCAAGTAACAATTGGCCCCTGGATTGAAAATGGCTTTTACTACGACTTTGATACCCCAGAACCTATTACAGAAGCAGATTTAAAAGCCATCAAAAAAGAGATGGTCAAAATCATTAAACGTAATTTACCTGTAGTTAGAGAGGAAATAAGTCGGGAAGAAGCCAAACGTCGCATAGAAGAAATTCAAGAACCCTATAAATTAGAAATTCTCGAAGATTTAGAAGACCCAATTACTATTTATCATCTTGGTGAAGAGTGGTGGGATTTATGTGCAGGCCCTCATATTGAAACTACTAAGGAAATTAATCCCAAGGCAATTGAATTAGAAACTGTTGCGGGTGCTTATTGGCGGGGAGATGAAACTAAGGCCCAATTACAACGTATCTATGGTACTGCTTGGGAAACTCCAGAACAACTAACTGAATATAAGAGACGTAAGGAAGAAGCTCTCAAAAGAAACCATCGTAAACTGGGTAAAGAGTTAGGACTATTTATGTTTTCTGACCTTGTTGGACCAGGATTACCTCTCTGGACTCCGAAAGGTACAATGTTAAAGAATTCATTGAAAGACTTTCTCCAACAAGAACAACTGAAACGGGGTTATTTACCTGTAGATACTCCCCATATTGCCAGAGTAGATTTATTCAAAACTTCCGGACATTGGCAAAAGTATAAAGAGGATATGTTCCCGATGATGGCCGAGGATGAAGAATCAGAGGCTCAGGAACAGGGTTTTGTTTTAAAACCAATGAACTGTCCCTTCCATATCCAAATTTATAAACAGGACTTACGTTCTTATCGGGAGTTACCAATACGACTTGCTGAGTTTGGCACTGTTTACCGCCATGAAAAGTCTGGGGAGTTAGGTGGTTTAACACGAGTCCGGGGTTTCACTCAAGATGATTCTCATTTGTTTGTGACACCCGAACAACTTGAAGCCGAGTTTCTTAGTGTGGTAGACTTAACTCTATTTGTGTTTAAAAATCTACAACTAAATAATTTTAAGGCTAGATTAAGTTTCCGTGACCCTGACTCAGATAAGTATATTGGCTCTGATGAAGCTTGGGAAAAAGCTGAAGGTGCGATTCGTCGAGCTGTGGAAAAAATGGGAATGGATCATTTTGAGGGAATCGGTGAAGCTGCATTTTATGGGCCAAAGTTGGATTTTATTTTCCAGGATGCTTTGGAGCGAGAATGGCAGTTGGGTACTGTACAGGTAGACTATAATTTGCCGGAACGATTTGATTTAGAATATGTCGCAGAGGATGGAACTAGAAAACGTCCAATAATGATTCATCGGGCACCTTTTGGTTCTCTCGAAAGGTTAATTGGAATTTTAATTGAGGAATATGCAGGAGATTTTCCTTTGTGGTTGGCTCCTACCCAGGCTAAACTGTTACCAGTTAATTCTGGATTTTTGCCTTTTGCTCAAGAGGTTGCTGATAAGATGCGTCGAGTAGGTATTCGTGCTGAGGCAGATATTAGTAATGAGCGTTTGGGTAAGTTGATTCGGAATGCGGAGAAGGCAAAAATTCCTGTAATGGCTGTAGTAGGTGCTAAGGAAGTTGAGTCTAATAGTCTGAGTATTCGGACTCGTCGTGCTGGTGAATTGGGAAGTATTCCTGTAGTAGATGTAATTCAGAAGATGACAGAGGCGATCGCTAATTACGAAAACTTCTAAATTTCTATAGATTACTATCAATGGAAATTATCAATTCCACATTTACTCACTGTTAACTGATAACTGATATGACCCGTTTCTTAACTTGATTAAGAGCGGGTTTACTTATTTGAGCTGTTATTTGATAAGCTCTTTAATAGTATTAAAAAATTTTGACTAGGAAATTGCTAAATGGCCATCTATTAATAATGACCAACTGCAACTTCCAAAATAAAATCCTACTAAATCATACTTAACAATCTGTCCTTAGACTATGGAATTCTTCTTAAAAGACTCCTAACCAGTCTTGAACAAGTTGGTATTATCAGAAATAATTACAGGTTGTTATATTATTATCAGATAGGTATATTACTATCCTTATATCTCGATCCCAGGTCGGCGATAATCTGAACTATTTTTTTGCGAAAGGCGCCCAAACATGAAAGCATCTAATTTAAAGGAACTACACCAGACTAACTGGTGTTATGATAATGAAATTCAAAATAAAAATAATTAATACCTTCATGGTTCCTCTAAGAGGGGATGTGTTTTTCGCTTTTTTATGTCTTGAAAGCGCGAAAACGCAAAGCACCAGATGTCGCTGTCCAGTGGTTAATGCACAACTAGGAACAGTGACTTAATAATATGAACTTTATGAGTACCGCTAAGAAAAAAGTAGAATCTCTATTAAGCAAATTGCCAGATAATTGCTCCCTTGAAGATGTTCAGTATCATTTATATGTAATTGAAAAGGTTCTTCATGGTATAGAAGTAGCTGATAAGGAAAGAAAAATTACACAAGAAGAAGCTGAAGGGCTTTTGAGTAAATGGGTTATAAAGTAGTTTGGTCTTCTAAAGCTATCGATGATGTGGATGCGATCGCCTCCTATATAGCGCGTGACTCTGTTTCCTATGCTGCGGCAGTAGTTCATCGGATAATTAATGTAACCCGAAATTTGATTAACGATCCTTTTCAGGGAGAAGTAGTCAGAGAGTTTGGGGAAGAAGATTACCGACAGGATTATGCTTATAGTTACCGAGTCCTCTATAAGATTCGAGGAGAGATGGTAATTGTGGCTGCAGTTATTCATGGAAAAAGATTATTGGACTTGTAGCTAAGGGCGATCACGCCCCATCTAATATCAGCTCAGAACCGGGTTTCATTAGAAGCTCGGTTTTCTAATTCTATTGATCGGATAATTTAGTCGTCATTAGTCATAATAAAAGAGTCAGTAGTTAGAAAAAAGGCAAGATTATAGTGCTACGCGAAAGTCTGGAGTAATCTTCTAACTGGATTTTTCCTTGGGTTTTTGCTACGGAAATGCTCCGCAAAGAACATTTAGGAATGTCCTAATACCAAATTCAAAGAAGCATTGTCCCCGTCCCTGCTTACGCCAGGATAAACCTTGTACCCGCGCAGGGAGGTATCGGGCGGGGGAATGTTACAGATAAAGTAATAACCAAACTGTTAGTAAATTTAGTATTACTGTCGGCAGTGCAAATTAAATTAACCCTTAATCAAAAATAATTTATTGTAGTTATCACACTATTTTTAGTCAAAAATAGAAAAGTTTTACTCTCAGAAAAAATAAATATTATAAATTACAGCAGATTTCGGGCTGATGATTTACAAGGCTTGAATTGAATGTGTTACAGGAATTACAGACATCTTGCCCGATAGGTGTGGTGTGTACCTCATAACATCGGGAAGCACTGTATTATCACCTAAAACCTAACCCCTACCACCTATTACCTAACACCTAGAAATTTATTGGTCCCAAACATTTATAAAATTGGTATAATCACTCAATTTTGAGCTCAATTATTCAGATTATTTCTGAGAAACCCCAAGATTTTTCTCTTATTTAAAAATCACCTCAATTTCAGTGGTTCTTAGCAGCAGCTCACATCAATTTTTAAGAAATGTGGGTTTATGTATGGTATCTTTTATAAGTTGACAAATATGGTCGAAATTTGCACATAACCGAAGTTAAGGTAGATAATAAATTTCAGTAGGAATATAAGCAAGTCAACTAATAAATTAATCTGAAATCATAACAATACCAAAAGCATTCAGAATCATAATTTCAAGAATTTCCCACATCTGCTTGAAAAAAAATTTTGCTTAAATTCCATTACTGACAGCAAGGCAGTATATATAAGTTTATAGAATATAAATATTGCTAATCAGATATAAATTTATAGTCCATGAAAATTTTATCATTAACTTCTATTCTTGCTGCAACGCTAATTGGGTTTTCTAGTCTACCAATATTTAGCCGTTCTGTAGTGGCTCAAACTACCAGTTTTTTTTGCGGTAAAATTGGAGCAACTCCAGCAACAATAGCAACTAAACAAGGCAATAATATTGCGATTATTTTGTGGAGAGCTAATAACTATTTTGGGGAGTCAGGAGAAGATTCTTTAACTAGATGTACAAGAGTGTCTGGAATTTTATCTTCTCAACGAGGAAATTGGTCTCAGAATATTACAGTAGGTGTTTCGAGAAACGGACAACCGATTATTTGTGCTGCTAATCCTCAAGATGGTTCTTGTAGATTATTATATCAGGTTCCTAATGGTCAAAATCCTCAACAAGCTAGACAAGAGTTATTAAGAAGAGTCGCTAATCCTCAACCAAATTTACCACCTATTACTGTTAATTAATACAAATAATTAAGAAAAATTTTATAAATGTTTGCTACAAATATTATCAATCTTGGGTGTGGGGTGTAGGGTATGGTGAAATAATCGTTATAAAAGGTATAAAGTGGAAAAAATTTATTAATTAGTTAATAGTTGAAGTTTGCTCAAGCATAACATTATTTTTTGAAAATGGTTTAATACAAAATAAAGTTGCTCAAAAACCTATTCCCGAAAAATTATGGTATGAAGTCTCCCTCTTTTAAGGGGAAATAAGAAAAAATTTTCCTTGATCATCAATCCTATCCCTTTGAAAAAGAGGTAATTGTTAATAATTAATTATTAATAATTAATAATTAAATTGTGAACAGCAAATTAACTATGACAAAATTCTACGACTCTCAGAAAATAGTTAGGTTTTTCTGCTAAAAAATTACAGCTTTGAGTCAACAATTCATCTAAATCTTCTACAGACCTTAACCACACCTTCCCATTACTACCAGCAACAGCAATTTTTTTACTATCCGAACTAAAACTAATACTAATTACATTCTCCGGAAATGCAAACTGACTTATCTGTCGCCCGGATAAATTCCAAAGTCGCACAATACTATCAATTCCCACAGTAGCTATTACCTCTCCATCCGGACTAAAATTAACTAACTTAGTATCCAAATGTAATGTTTGAAAATCATTGACTAAATTACCTCTAGAAAGTTGCCAAAGCTGCACTATTCCATTTGATGTTGCTGTAACTAAAAGCTGCGGTTTACTAATACTAAAGTTCATACTAATCACCTGTACGTCGAGAGTTTTGAATTGATTTTCTGAGAGATTCCATAATCTAATAGTAGATTTTCCATCCAATGTGGCTAAAAATTCTTTTTCGGGGCTAAAACTAACAGTTCTAATCAAACCATTATCAGCCAAAATAGATTTAGATAAGATAGTTATGGGCGACCATGATAGATTCCAAAGCTTAACAGGAATATCTATTCCTGCAGTAGCTAAAGATTTGCCATCAGGACTAATACTAATACTATTAATTTCACTTTCAGATATTTTTAATACATATAATTTTTCCCCCAATAGATTCCAGATTTTTACAGTACCATTACTACCCGCTGTGACTACATATTTACCATCTGGATGAAAAACTATACTATTAACTGATTTTTGTTCGGTTTGCCATTCTCTAATTTTTTTGCCTTCCAAATTCCAAATAACTACTTTGCCATCTACTCCTGCTGAAGCTAAAACTTGTTGATTTGGACTAAATTTAACACTCGTAACTGCACCTTGATGACCAGACAAAATAAGTTTTCTTTTTTGTAGTAAGTTATTTTGAAATTGCTCTTGTTCGTCAAGTTTATCGAGAATCATTTGTAAAGCTAATATTGGTCTAGTAGCTGGATATTCTGCTAAAGGAGTATTGTTATTTACCAAAGATTTTAATTTTTTTCCTGCTGATACGGCTTTTGGGAGAGCTTCTAGTAGTGATTGTGTAGCTGACTTTTTAAACAGTGCTAAAAGCAAAGCATCAGTACCAGTTTGTTCAATTTCTCGACTAGATTGTGCTAGTTTAAATCTTTGATAAGCTAATAGTGAAAAACCAATTGATAATATCAAAGATGTGCCTAGAATAGCAGAACCTATTGAAATCCAACGTTTGGCTTTTTTTTGGGCTTTTGTAACTTCTGCTTGAGCTTTTTTAGTTTCAATTTTTGTTAATTCTAGAGATTCTGTTTGAGTATCTAATACTAATTTTTGGCTAGCAGTCAAAAATTGAAAATCTTGATTTCTTAAACTTTTACCTGCTGCCCAAATTAATGCCGATTGTAAATCTTCTCCTTCTAGTAAATAGGATTTATCTACACCTTTAGAATTGAGCCATGGTTTGATTTTTTCAGAATAGGGAGGCAGTTTTTCTAACTCTTCAACAATCGTTTCTTGATTGAAAACTTCAGCATAAATCGGATTAGCAACTGTTAACTGATTATCTCTTTTAACTATTAATCCAGATAACCTCAGTTCCATTTCCTCAGAACTATTATCGGCAATTATTCCGGTAAAATTATCCAACAAAATTTGCTGATATAATCCTAATCTTCTGATAATTCTGTTGTCTTTCCTGAAGATACGATCGCGAATTGTCTTTAGATGTTCTGGTACATCCTGTGCTTCCCAATTATGAATAACTTTTGACCTCACAATCTCTTTTACTCCCACCTCTGGATCGATAATTGAGTGCCAATTTTCAATCAAAAGTCTACAAATTTTTTGAGTTAAAAATGGTTGCCCTCCAGTCCAAAATAAAACCTCTTTTAACACCGCTTCTGGATGCTCACAAATTTCCCTTAATCCCCCTACTAATGGCAGAGCTTCATCTAATTGAAAACCCATTAGTTTAATTGCTCTACCAATATTAAAAGGTGTACTACTTTGATCTTGACATAAATCTTGGGGTGTACATACTCCTAATAAAGCAAAAGTTAGACGATTATATTCTCGATTATGAGCGCGTTTATTATAACAACCTCGAATAAATCCAAAAAAGTCATCTACAGGAAAATCTAGAGCCAGAATACTATCAATTTCATCAATAAAAATGACAATATTTTTATTTATTTGTGTCAGTAATACAGTTTCAATAAACTCACTTAATCGTTGCACAGGTGCAAGAAAATCTCGTTCTCGCCACCAAGTACGAATATTTACATATTCTGATAGATTAAAATTATTTTCTAAGATGCGGAGAATACCAGCATACCATTGTTCGGGAGTAACGCCTCGATTACCAATTTCTGAAATATCGATCGCCACACAGGAAATATCTTCTAATTGTAATTTTTGAATTGTTCTAACTTGCAAGCTAGATTTTCCCATTTGACGGGAGTTCAGAACATAACAAAACTCGCCCGCTTTTAAACTATGATATAGGTCTATGTCTGCTTTTCGTTTCACATAGTTGGGAGAATTCCCAGGGAGACAACCACCAACTTGATAATATGATTTTTTTGTTGAGGTATTCATGCTAGAGAAAAAAGCAGGATTGTGATATGATTTGCTGTAATATTTCTAATATAGCAATTCTATTTGAGTCGTAATTTTTTTACCGAAGAGTTGGCATTAACTATGGAGTTATAGTCATTTCAAATAAGGATAAAATACTTTTTTGCCTGAAACCCTTTCAAGGAAATAAACACTCGTGCCACTCTTATTCAGAATGACTATATAAGTCGTAGATGGCAACTAGAATTGAGAAATATAGCATTTCCCAATAAGCGTGAGGTACACTGCTGTAGATCGCCCCTAACCCCCCATCCAACCAAAAGCGAAGCATCCTCTGGCATCCCCCTTACAAAGGGGGACGGGAGGGGGATAAAACAGGGGGGGAACGAGAAGTCCCCCTGGATAAGGGGGATGCGCGGGGAATCATTGCTGTACCTCACTAGGGTGAAAACCGCTATAAATACAGCAAAATTTATCACAAAAAAGTTATCCTCAACTAAATTGATTTTATGAAACAAAAAATTATAGTAACTAAAGTTTTTTTAGCTCCTATAATGTTGAAAAAAATTTTGCATGAGAACAAATATTAATCAATCATTGACACAGCTAAAATCTAGAATCAGAGACTTGTAATAATCTTAAAATCGTTTCCATATCATCAAATTCACCAACAATACGTCGCACAGGCAAAGGCCATATTCTAATCAAAGTAGGAGTAGCAGTAATTTGATCTATTTCTGCCTGTTCAGGATGTTTAAAAACATCTATTACCTTTAAAGTATAAGGATAAGAAAGAGATGTTTCTAATATGTGGTGTAGATTCTCCAGAGTGCGCTGAGTAGCCACACTATTGCCAGAAATAAATAACCGGAGGACATACCCTTCAACTGCTGCTGGTAAATCAACAGTCGAGACAGAATCTAAAAGTAAATTATCACTAACAGAGGAAAAAGACTCTTGTGCTGGAGTCGAGTTTGGATGAAACTCTTGACCATCCAGACGTACCACAAGGTCGTGACTTTCCCAAAGCTGAGGAAACTGGTCGTAATTAGTAGCCATAACCATAGGATTACAAAATTCTTCAGACCATGGAGCAGGTTGCCAAATCATCTCACCAGTGTTAAAAATTGCATTGAGTAACGCCTGATATCTTAAGACTGGTGCATAAGCTTCAGCGGAAATTTTAATTTCCTGAGTGCGAGGATCTAACCACTTATCAATAGTTGCAGTGTATCCTGGTACTAAAAAATGGGGTGGTTCCGATAGCCCCAATATTTCTTGTAGCTCTACACATAGGTGTAAATGCCATCGCTTTTGTTTGCTTGGATCTATGCAATAAACTAAATCCCCCCCAGGTGTAAACAAGGCAATACCCTTGAATAACTGGGGGAATTCTGGTATATCTGGTTTCAAAAAAATCAATTCAAGATAAACTGCAAAGCAAACTTTTGAGTTCTCAGCCAAGCCAGGCTGATGAAGACATCTACATTAACTTAAGTCTAACCTAATGTTTTACTTATACTTCATCTTGAAAACGTAACATTTAAAATTTTACAATCTTTTTAAATTCTACCGCGTAACATCTGAGCCATTTCATTTGGCGAAGGTGACTGCTCGATCGCTATTTCTTCAGTGATTCTACCTTCTTGGTAAAGATCGTATAAAGACCTGTTCATGGTAGTCATACCTTCATAAGTATCTTTGAGCATGATTTGGTTAATTTCTTCATACTGGTCTTTGAGAATATATTCCTTAATTACATCAGTATTAATCAAAATATCATGGAAAGCTGCTCGCTTACCATCAGTAGTTTTACACAACAACTGAGCAATAATCGCTACCATAATTTCCGAAATAGCCAATTTAATTGCTGGTTGTTCTTCAGCAGAAAACATATCCAAAATACGAGTGATAGTTTTAACTGCACTATTGGTGTGCAAAGTTCCCATCACCAAGTGTCCTGTAGATGCTGCTTTAATAGCAATTCCCACCGTTTCCTTATCCCGAATTTCCCCCACTAACATCATGTCAGGGTCTTGACGGAGGGCACCTTTGAGAGCGTTAAAGAATTTCAGAGTATGTCTACCTACCTCTCGGTGCTTAATCAAACATTTTCTGCTTTCATGGACAAATTCTACAGGGTCTTCAATAGTGATGATATGATAAGGAAAAGTATCATTCATAAAATCAATCATCGCTGCCATGGTAGTGGATTTACCAGAACCTGTTGGCCCTGTTACCAAAAGTAATCCTTTATGGTAATGGCAAACTTTCTTAAAAACTTCTGGCAACTTAAGTTGGTCCATCTTGAGAATTGTCGCACCAATGAGTCGTAATACCATTGCTGGGCCAGCGAGGGAATCAAACAAGCTAATCCGTATTCGGACAAAACCTAGGTCAGCCGCGCCGTCAAAGTCTAGATTTTCCTGAAACATCCGAATTTCTTCATCCTTCATAATTTCCCGTAGCCAACTCATAAAAGTGCCTAAGTCGGTATCTGGATATTCAAGTGGTACTAGGTCGCCACGCTTGCGGAACCTTGGTATTTCGTTTACACCCAAGTGAATATCGGAAATTCCTTCTTTTTCAGCCCGCCGGACAATTTCTGTCAATGTTACTTGTCCTGGACCTAGTTCTGGACTTGTAGCTGTTGCTCGTTGGGCTGGTGGTGCTGTTGCAGTGGCAGGACTTGGTGGTTGAGAAACGGCTGCCGGTGCTGGTGGTGCTGTTGGTGGTCTTTTTGCTGCTGGAGCTGGTGGACGTGGTGGTAAACCACGACCTCCGGGAGGAGGAGGAGCTGGGGGACGTGGTGGTGGTGTTTGTGTCATAGTTGCATTACCTTACCGATCGGGATATTGAATTTATCTATATCTATATTATTCTGATTCTAATGACAAATCTCAATAGGTAGTTCACATCTACCCAATGCCAAGATTATTACTATATAGAAATCCTAAATTAGTTTGTAATATTTGATTGGTCTCCAAATCCCATTTTCACTTATTAATTACAACCCTGTTTGATTTTGATATTCATGCCATTTCTCAATCTCAAAATTTTACTAATGCAGCCATCTTCGGAAATTTCCACATTACCCTTCATTTCCTTATTCAAGGATAAATTTTTGTTTTTCGCAGATGTCGGTTTATTAAGTTTAAATGTATCAGCTTTTTCATTTTTGCCATGAGCTTGATTTTGGTTTCTGGTATAGGAGTTTTTTGAAAAAGAAGGATACTCCAAAGCAAAACTTAAACATATAGAAGCAAAACTTATAAAAGCTAATTTTTTGAATGGTCTAATGATAATCATTTTTTTTATTTTTACGATAAGTTCTAGTTTTTAGTTCATCCCAATGACAACTTGAGTAGATTTATATTCAAAACCACAAATTTTTACTAAGTTAATATGCAATTTATTTATTTTGGTAACAAAAATATAACCGTTGCAGATAAATGCTGAACAGCTTAAATTACTTTAGGTAATAATTACTATTTTGCCAGCAGAGTGATGCGGAAAAACCTCTACATTAATTTCTGGGTTTACCGCGACATACTTTTATGTCATAGCCTCTGTTGTCCTTACAATTCAGTTTTGAGTTTTTCCATGTACCTTATCACCTCAAATAAACCCACAAATTCAGTTACCTATATATCCAATAATGTTGCTTAGTCAAAAAAACATGGCCACGCTAGTCAATGTCTCTTACTTCCTTATATCAAATCTAGCAAATCTAATTCCAGGCAATAGATCGATATTTAACTGAATATTTAATATTTTCGTGATTAAGTATTACCAATTTGAGAAAGCTTGACTACAAATAAATTTCTAGGTGGCGCGGTGGTAGGTTGTAGTTCAACAATTAATAATTACCTCTATTGGAAAAGAAGAAGATTGATTAAAAGGAAAATTTTTTCTTATTTTCCCTGAAAAGGAGGATGCTTGAGACCAGAATTTTTGGGTAGGGAATAAATATTCATCAGATATTTATAGCTGAATTATCTTTTTCAATTATCGAATTTATCTGTAACATTCCCCCGCCTCCACGAGGGGATGAATTTTTTTCAACTGGTATAATACTAGTGCGGGTTGATGAGATAAAACCCCCGTTAGTCAGTTCCGCTTTGCGACCGCACAAATTATTGTCTTAGATATAGTATCTTACAGCTTGGTAGAATTATGTAAGTAGACAGGAAAAAAACAACTATGTAACAAAAAATAAAGTTACTTAAAAACCTCTTACTATTAACTGATAACTGATAACTGAAATGACAGCATATTTCGGGCTGTAGTGTGGGCATCTTGCGGTGTGTATCTCATAAAATCAGGAAGCGCTGTATCTAAAAATTATTAGCTATATTATTTATATAGAATATCCGCAAAATCAAAGAACAGGAAACAGGGGAAATAGTTTTATATCTTAGAGCTAATGCAGATATTTTTTACCGAAAAATTCTGGGTATGCGCCTCCCGTTTTAAGGGGATAAAAAGCGGTCGTTAACGTTTGCGGTAGCATTCTGCAAGGAAAGCGTCCCGGAGGGAAAGGTTTCCCGCTCTTCCAGACCCGCTCCTAAGCATCGCCATATCCAATCGACCAAGAGATAAGAGAATATTCCAAATTTACAGCCTCTTTATTGCAGAGGTACTGTTAAAGTTTGTGTAGCATTCCGGAGGAAACTTCCGACCATAGGAGGCTAACTATTAACTGATTACTGATAACTGTTAACTGAAATGACCAATCAGTTATAAATGCTATATATGCTTAATATTTTACTTCTTTTAAAGAGATAATATTAATACCTAGTCTCAGTTTAATTAAACATAGAATTAAGTGATAATATCTACAAAAATTAATCTCCAGAAAATTACTATGTAAATATATTGATTTAAAGATATGTTAGAATTGCAAATATAGTTATATGATTTAAGAATAAGGAGCTCTGATTAACTATGAGGAAGCAAAAAATGAAATTGTGGGGGCTTTTGGCTGTAGCTATATCTCCAGTAATTGTTACTTTTTCGAGTTGGCAATTAGCGAAGGCTGAGTTAACTCAAGAATTTTTAATCAGTATAGAATTTCCTTCCGGGCCAACAAGAGGTAGTTCAGGTAGAACCAGTGGCGGAGGTACTCGTGGAGATTCATGTGTTCCAGGGGATATTGAATTAACTGCTCTGATGCCAGGGAATAATATTGGAACTACAATAGCTAGTAATCCCAAGTTTTTTGTCTACGTTCCTCAACACACGGCAGAATCAGCAGAATTTGAGATAATTGATCAATCAGGTAAATTAGATAAAAGTATTTACTTAACTAATTTAAATATTTCTGACACTTCCGGTGTCGTTAAAGTTAGTCTACCGGGAAATGTTGGTCTCACAAAAAACAAAGAATATACTTGGAGATTCACGATGATTTGTGATTCTTTTGATCGAAGTGGCGACCAATTTGTTGAGGGAATTGTCAAAAAAGTAGAACTAAGTTCCGACATAGAAAATAGCTTAAAAAATGCCAGTCCCCTCGAACGAGCAGAAATATATGCAAAGGCAAAAATTTGGAATGAAACTATCGCAACTTTAGCTGATTTGCGTAATTCTAATCCCACAGAATGGGAAGAACTTTTAACATCGGTGGGATTAACAGAAATTGCTTCTGAACCTTTTGCACCATGCTGTCAAGTACCGGAATCAAATTAGTAACTATATTCATATTAGGATTTAGCTAATTTTTAACTTTTTTAGGAGTAATTTTTGTACAATAGTTAAATAATACAAGGTCGGCAAATTAATTGTTGGCGTTGGTGATACATGGCGATAATTTTACTTGAAATTGCCATTGCCTAATTCCTAATTTATCAAGCATTTGATATTTTACGCTCTATAGATTTCATAGCTTGATTCACCAATCCCTAATATTTTTCCTAACATCCACCCAATAAATTTTGACTTCCGCAAAATGGCTGATAATTATGGTTTGGAATCGATGCAATAATGTATTTAATCAGTGGAATGGTGTCTGGATGACTGCACCTAGCATCACAACTTTAGTGATTTTGCTGCGTTTTCTCGGGTTACTACAATTTTGGGAGTGGGCAGCTTATGATCAATATATAAGAATGCGACCATTAGAACCACCTGATGATCGCATAGTTATTGTTGGCATTAATGAAGATGATCTCAGAGCCGTTGGGCAGCCAGTTTTTCCCGATGCTGTATATGCTGAGTTGCTGAACAAACTCAAAGCAATGAAACCAAAAGTCATTGGTTTAGATATTTATCGGGATTTACCAGTAGAACCAGGCAATGAGAAATTAGCAGATGTGTTTAGCTCTACTCCTAACTTAGTAGGTATCAAAAAAGTAGTGGGGGAAAGGGACAGGGATGTGATAGAAGCATCACCGGTTTTAGACAAAAATAATCAGGCGGGTGCAAATGATCTCAAAGTAGACCCAGATAAAAAGATACGGCGAGGTTATTTATTCGTCACCCTCACTAATGGCACTAATATTTGGAGTTTTGCTTCTCATGTAGCTTTGCGTTATTTGCAAACTTTTGATATTGCTCTACAGCCAAAGGATAACGACGCATTTCAGTTAGGCAAGGCGATACTAAAACCATTTGAAGCTAATGACGGTGGCTATGTCCGTGCAGATGCAGGGGGTTATCAACTACTCTTAAATTACCGTGGTCCTAGTCGTTACTTTGAAACAGTCTCCATGATGGATGTGATCGAAGACAGGGTATCTCCAAACTGGGGACGCGATCGGATTATTTTGATCGGAACGGTGAGTGAAAGCTTTAACGATTTATTTTCCACTCCCTACAGCAGCAACTTGATAACTACTCTAGAACCCATGAGTGGCGTAGAAGTTCACGCCAATGTGGTGAGTCAACTTATTAGTTCTGCTCTAGACAACCGTTCTAATATTCAGACTTTAGCTGAACCCCTAGAATGGCTGTGGATTTTATTTTGGTCTGGAGTAGGTGCACTCATAACTTGGAAATGGCGAACTGGTGGTAGTGTTAGCTACTTTTCGATTTGGAAAGTAGCTGCAATGTTTGTTGCCAGTGGAATCTTATTTGTTAGCACTTATGCTGCTTTTGTCTGGAACTTTTGGTTGCCTGTAGTTCCGGCATTTTTAGGCATGGCAGCATCAGCAGTTACAATTACAAGTTTTATTGCTGCTACTGCTGGAGAAATTCGCAAAACTTTCGGTCGTTATTTAACTGATGAAGTAGTGGCTACTTTATTAGAAAGTCCTGAAGGATTAAAATTAGGAGGCGAGCGCCGCAAAATTACAATTTTAACTTCCGACCTCAGAGGTTTTACTGCCACATCAGAACGTTTACCACCAGAAGAAGTTGTGAAAATTCTGAACTTTTATTTGGGATATATGGCAGATGTAATTACTAAATATCAGGGAACTATTGATGAGTTTATGGGGGATGGAATTTTAGTTTTATTTGGTGCCCCTATTACTAGAGAAGATGATCCGACAAGAGCTGTTGCTTGTGCGATTGATATGCAGTTGGCAATGGAACCTGTAAATAAACAAATGAAAGAGTGGGGTTTAGCACCTTTAGAAATGGGAATTGGGATTAATACAGGGGAGGTTGTTGTTGGTAATATTGGTTCTTTGAAACGGACAAAATATGGTATTGTTGGCAGTCAGGTAAATTTAACTTATCGAATTGAATCTTATACGACTGGGGGGCAAATTTTAATTTCTGGAACTACTTTAAAAGAGGTAGGACCTATAGTTAAAATTAATGGTGAAAAAGAGGTAATGCCAAAAGGAGTTAAAAAGCCAATTACTATTTATGATGTTGGTGGTCTTGGTGGTAAATATAATTTAGTTTTGAGAAAAGAAGAGGAAATTTATCTACCTCTAAAAGAAGCTATTTCTTTACATTATGTAGTTCTAGATGGCAAAAATGTTGGTGATTGTATGCAGAATGGAAGTTTGGTAAAATTATCAGAAAAAGAAGCAGAAATTCAGGGGGTACATTCAGGAGGAAATACTCCGCCAGCTTTGATTAATATTAAGCTTAATTTTTTATGGGATGGTCAAGAAAGTGAGGATGTTTATGGTAAAGTTTTAGAGAAAAAAGCAGAAAATGGTAATTTTTATATTCGTTTTACAGCTAAACCGCCAGATGTTTCTGCTAAATTAGAATCTTTGTATAAATCGTTAAAATAGGGAGTAGGGAGTAGGGTGCGTTAACGAAGTTAACGAAGTGTAACGCACCGCTAATCATAGAATATGTGTAATAATTAAGGTGCGTTACGGCGTTGCCTAACGCACCCTACTGGACTAAATTAGAATCTCTGTATAAATCGTTAAAATAGGGAGTAGGGAGTAGTAGACTGACACACCTTAAATGGTGCAATAGATGTAGGTTGGGTTGAGGGACGAAACCCAACAAAAATCTTTCTCCCCTACTCCCCTACTCCCTAATGCACAGTTTTAGCTGTGTCGGTCCAGTAGGGTGCGTTAACGAAGTGTAACGCACCGCTAATCATAGAATATAATAATTCAGGTGCGTTACGGCGTTGCCTAACGCACCCTACTAAACTACTGATAACAAAATATAAATTTGGTAGTCCTGCATTTTGTTCAAGTACAAATTGTGGCATTATATTAAAATAATCCCTAAAATTTGCCAAGATTGACTCAAATCTAACTTTTGAATTTTGACTTTTGAATTTTGACTTTTGAACTATGGTGCATCCGAAAGAAGGAAGCAATCTCAGAAACGGTCCAGTAGGGTGCGTTAACGAAGTGTAACGCACCGTTAATCATAAAATATGTGTAATAATTAAGGTGCGTTACGGCATTGCCTAACGCACCCTACTAAACCTATACTGTATAAATCGCTGCAAAGTTAATGGTTAATTTTTAGTCCAGTAGGGTGCGTTAACGAAGTGTAACGCACCGCTAATCATAAGAATATGTGTAATAATTCAGGTGCGTTACGGCGTTGCCTAACGCACCCTACTAAACTACTACTTAAAATGCCAGAAAATCTGAACTGCTGAGAGTTGTGGTATCAAACCCAGGCAAATCTGCCAACACTTCATTAGTCGAAGTCTCGATAATACTGTTGCCAGATAAGGATAAGTCATTGTAAGTCAAACCACCTGCTAATCCAATTTTATCCTCTCCTAGTTTGAATTTTTTGATCGTATCAGTACCTTCTCCACTAGCGAGAATAAAGGTATCGTCACCAAAACTTCCAGACAGAGTATCTGAACCTAAGCCACCGTCAAGTAAGTCATTGCCAAAACCACCGGATATCCGATCATCACCATCTCCACCTGTGATGGTATCGTTGCCTTTTCCACCTGTGAGGATATCATTACCACCATCACCATCAATGACGTCATCACCATCCGCACCACCTAGTTTCTCCTTAACAGAGCTGCCTAAGATTACGTCATTACTGGCTTTGGCATTGATGGCATTGCCATTTACCATGCTCATAACAATCACATCGGGGTTAGGAGTACCTTCATTATTTGCCACAATCAAGTCAAAGGTATCACTGATTGTACCACCGTTGCCATCATCGGCTGTTACCGTTACGGGAGTGATGCTAGCAGAACTACTGCTACCAGAGATAATTCCAGTATTAGTATCAATACTAAACCCGCTTGGTAAGTTAGACGCGGAATAGGTGAGGATGTCGCTGGGATCGGGATCGCTGAAGTAGACGCTGGTATCAAATGATAGGTTATTGTTGGTTGAGATGATTTGGTCATCAATCTCGTGTTCTAAGATGGGTGCTTGGTTCGTAACAACAGGATCGTTCTCGAAGAACCGAATACCGCCGCTGTAATTACCAATAAAAGCATCTAAGTCTCCATCCCCATCAATATCGGCCAAGGTGGGAGTAGCGAGACCCCCAAATATGAAGAGTGAGAAGGGGTTTAGTGCGTTTCCGTTGCCAATGCCGATTTCTGCAGTAAAGTCGGGAGCAGTATTAGTTCCCGTATTCCGGAAGAACTTGATATCGCCATTGTAATCGCCGATCAAAGCATCCAAGTCGCCATCCCCATCAATATCCCCAAAGGTAGGGACAGCATCACCTGCCACACCCGATAATCCGAAGGGGTTAGTCCCTTCTGCGGTAAAGTCGGGAGCAGTCTTAGTTCCGGTATTGCGGAAGAAGTTGGTATTGCCCAAGTAATCACCGACAAAAGCATCCAAGTCGTCATCCCCATCAATATCGACAAAGGTGGGGGTAGCACTTGACGGCACATTTGCCAGCCCGAAGGGGTTGGCAGCTTCTCCGACTAAGGTGGGAGTGGTACTATTTCCCTGATTGCGGAAGAATATGGTATCGCCACTAGAGTTACCGATAAAAGCATCTAAGTCGCCATCCCCATCAATATCGGCAAAAGTGGGGGCTCCACCCGCTGCGAACAGCCCGAAGGGGTTAGCCCCTTCTGCGCTAAAGTCGGGAGTAGTATTAGTTCCGATATTGCGGAAGAAGTTGGTATTGCCATAGTAATCCCCAACAAAAGCATCCAAGTCGCCATCCCCATCAATATCGGCAAAGGTGGGGTTATATTCATAAGCCCCAGCCGTCAGTCCAAAGGGGTTGATGATAGATTGTAAAAAGTTAGGCTCTGCCATGATTAATCTTTCTCCAATTAATGATTAGTTAACCAGAAGTTTTGGTAAATATTACTTAGCCAAAACTCTGGTAATTTTCATCTGGTAAGGATTTAAAGTGCTTCTCAAACCTTTTAGCGATTTACTTACCAGTTCTCGCCATGCCAAAGAATTTCTCCCTTGACTGAACAAGTCGCACCATCAGCTAAATTTTCAATCGCTTCCCACATTGGCGCGACTCGCTCATGTATGTCGTATAGGATGCCAGACGGCGGCGCAAGAACTCCGCCATCGGCTGGTTATCCATAGCCACGGACCAGGTACAGTTAGGAATAGGACTGTTAATCTGGCGTTTAATTGCTTCGGCTAACAGGGAGATTCCCCGTCCCATTCGCTGAAATCGCTGTGCCACAAACATTGTGGAATAGCGAATTGTATCGGAGGCGACACGATGGGTTACTATCCAACCTACTACTTCATTTTCATAGAGCAATCCCAGGCTGTTCAAAGGTTCTAACCTGGAATCGTCTTCAAAAGGACTTAGGGCGGTTGGATAGTCCAGGGTTTGTCGGATTTGTTGTTTTTGTGCATTAGTTAATTCAGTCCAGAGAAAAATTGTAAATGAATCAGGTAAGGGATATTTATAAAGCCAGGGGGCTTGCGCAACCTTGGTGGTGGTAGTTTTTGCCAATCGGAAAGTAGCTTCGGGGGGCTGCCACTGCCTTTGTTTAAGTAAGGGTTCTAGTGCAGATGCAGTGAGTTCAGTGGCTTGATATTTCACCATGACTTGGGGGCATTTCTGAGCAGCGAGGGCTGTTTCCAGGTATTTAACCAAGGTGGTGCCAATTCCCTGATGGCGGTATTCTGGTAAAACAAACAGAGACAGTACCTCTGCTTGGGGAGTATTTTCTTGGGTTGGTGTAATTTCGGCGATCGCTAGTCCTACCATTTCTCCTGCAACAGAGGCGGAAATTCCCACCAGTAATCCTTTTTGTGGGAAAGTCTGCCAGCGTTTCTTGATGCTAGGAAAAGTTAAAGCATCGTATTGTAAAGTATTAGCTGCATTCAGGTTTCCCACCACTTGGTATTTAACTTTTGCTTGGGCAGTTTCACCTTTTGCATCTTGATTTTTCTCTTCTGTGTTCTGCGTCTCATCTCCCATTCCCCCCCTGACGAAGGCAGTAGGAAGGGATTGACTTGCACCTTCTGAGTCTTGAGTTTCACTCAACTCTCCTTGGAAACTAGAGAAACCAGCACAAGTAACCAAACGAGCAATTTCATCACTCTTGAAACCCAGAGCCATTGGTCGTCGCACTCCCGGCAAAACCTGTACGTCATAGAGTTCCGTGACAACCCCTGCTAACTCCAGCCAGTGGGCAATACTCCCAGTAGTCAAATCAATCACCATCAAGCCACAACGGGCCTTAGTATCCTTTGCAGCTAACCGTTCATCAAGGGCCAAACCAGAAAAAGAGCGATCGCGTGGTTGAGATAGCCCCACAACAGCATAGTTACCCCAAAAAGCCAAACCCCGCATATACCCAGGACAAAAAGCAACAGGCTGAAATTGTCCTGTTGGTAAGTCCAGATAACCAAATTCCCCTGTACCAGAATTGAGCAACCACAGCTTTCCTTGGTAGAAGCGAGGAGAATGAGGCATTGAGAACCCTGAAGCGATAATCTCATTAGCCTCAATATCCATAACCACGCCCCCATCTTGCCGTCTTTCCCGCCAGCCTCCGGTCACATCGGAACGACTCACAGCGGTAACATAACGGGGCTTTCCCTCCACCATGGCCAAACCGTTGAGGTGACAGCGGTCTTCTGGTGTCAGCTTAGATATAAAAGGTGGTTGCCAGATTGATTCAAAACTGTACTGGTGACTGAGGGTGGCGAGACAGCTAAATAAAGTATTGACAAAAATGACTCGATCCCCACTCCCTACTTGCGGGGGGGGGGTATAACATTAATATAATTATTTGTCAAGGTCTGCTGGGGGAATTTTCCCATCACCACGTCATGAATATCCAAATCTCCCGTGGTGTAGGCAATACGGGGCACATATAGTTGGTCATATCCTTTGTACAATTGACCGGGGTGAAGGACATTATCAAACTGCCAGAATTGATACCGGGTACTGAGGTAGAGATGGTTAGGAGTCGCCCATAGCCCCATAGCTCTGTCAAATAGTCGCTCGAAACTGGAAAGTTGGCCATTGGGTTTGAGACCAATGAGGAACAGGCGATTAGTTTGATAGGTGGTGAATGCCAAACTTATCTCCTGGTCTTGTAACCAAGAGAGAAAATGACGAGAGCAAGTAATTTCTAGGGGTTTAGGGGTCATTTAAGTTATTAGGTAGTTAGTAGTCCAACCTCAAATATTGTATAGATAAGTATAGTCGAAAAATACTGGATTTTTATGAAGTTTTGATGAAGATTATGGTTAGTTTCTCTTAGGTAATTTCTCTGAAGATTTTGTGAAGTTGGAAAATGTATAAACTAAAATTACTATTAAGAAATAAACTTTAAAAAAATTTAATAGTTGATTTATTCTTGTATTCTATTGATGAAGCAGAGGTAGGGAGGTTGTATGCAGTTTCCTTACCGGAGAAAGATTCTTGTTGGGTTTTTCCCTTGGAAATGCTGCGAAAACGTTCCTTAACCCAACCTACTAGACTGGACTGATAACTGATAACTGAAATTACTATGGTGAATCCAAAAGAAATATACGATTTGTTGTTAGACTATGGGAACACTAATACTCCCATAAAAGAAATATTAATTGGTTTAACCTGGACTCTGTGTGAAACTGAAAGTCTTGGTTTATGTATGAGTCCGGGTACTGTTACACGCACATTACCTTGGTCTGGAACTCTGGTAAATAAACCTGTGAAAGAGTTGGCATCCTGGTTGCGCTCTTGGAATAGCTTTGAGGCAACTGTGGGAATGGCAGCTATTAATGCTGAAATAAATGGGCGCTCCCCACTTCCGACTCAAGCGGAACCGTTATCTCCATACGGACCGGGAAATTTGGCAGTATTTGAATATTTCCTACCAATGATTCGTGGAAAAAAAGTTGTTATTATTGGTAGATATCCTAAGTTGTCTCGTTATGAGAATGAGATGGAGATGACTGTCATCGAACGGCAACCGGGAGCGGATGACTTTCCCGACACTGCATCAGAATATTTATTACCGGAGGCGGAATGGGTATTTTTGACAGCGACTTCTATTGCTAATAAAACTTTTCCTCGGTTAGTGGAGTTGGCAAAAAATTCTCAGTTAGTTTTGATGGGTCCAACTATGCCTTGGTTAGCAGAATTAAAGGAATTTGGAATTGATTATTTGGCAGGAGTTACTGTTAGTAATGCTGAAGCTTTAAGGCAAACTGTGGCTGAAGGTGGAGGGGTCAGAATTTTTGAAACTGGTGTGCAATATCAAGTGTTGAAGTTGTAGTAAATTATGCCAGCTAAAGATGTTTTCCATGATGCTGTAAAAAATGCTTTAATCAAAGAAAATTGGGTTATTACTGATGACCCTCTTTACTTAGAATTTGGTGGAGTTGATTTGTATGTTAATTTAGGTGCTGAAAGACTTGTTGGTGCTGAAAAAGATGGCAAAAAAATTGCTGTTGAAATTAAAAGTTTTATTCGGCGATCGCTAATTTCAGAATTTCATACTGCTTTGGGGCAATTTATTAACTACCGAACGGTATTAAGTTTGTAGGTTGGGTTGACGAAGGAAACCCAACAGTTGGGTTTGGAGACAAAACCCCTACGAGGCATCAATTTTACCGATAATTTCTGAATTTCATTTAACAATAAGCAATATAGCAGATTTCACCCTAGTGAGGTACACCTGCGCGAGCAAGATGCTCGCACTGATAAAATTTAATTATCAATCTCTGTACCTCACTAGCTTGGGAAATGCTATAAGGTTTTATTTGTTGGGTTGCGCTGTCGCTTAACCCAACCTACTATCAAAAGGCAACATCACTACCCGCACTTCCCATAGCAATACCAACTGTAGCGAGAGAAATAGCCGGAGCATCGTTAATACCATCTCCCACCATTGCTACATTTTTGTTTTCTTGTTGAAGTCGTTTAATTACTGTTAATTTATCTTCGGGTAATAACTCTGAATAGACTATGTTTATACCTAGATGTTGGGCAACAGTATCAGCAGTTTGTTTGTTATCTCCTGTCAGCATAACTATAGATTCAATACCTAGATATTTGAGCTGATTTATCATTTTTTTAGCTTCTAAACGCACCGTATCTGCAACAGATATAATGCCAATAATTTCTCGCTCTTTTGCTACCCAGATTACCGTTTTTCCTTGTTTTTGCAGGCGGTTACTTTCAGCTAATAACTGAGAATTGAAGCCAGTATTTATTTCTGACCTAATTAAATTTTCTTTACCTACTAAAATAATTTGACTATCGACAACTCCCGTAATTCCTGCGCCAGTTTTGGCAGCGACATTAGTTGCCGATCGCCATTGAATATTTTTTCTAATTGCTGTTTGGATAATAGCTTCTCCTATAGGATGTTCGGAACAAGATTCTAGGGAAGCAGCTAATTCTAAAACTTCTTTTTCTGACTTATCTTTAGCAGGGATAATATCAACAACTTGGAGTTTTCCAGTAGTCAAAGTTCCAGTCTTATCAAAAGCGATCGCTTTGATTTCTCCAATCATTTCTAATTGAGCGCCATTTTTAAATAAAATTCCCTGACGCGCTCCTGTAGCAATACCTGATAATAAAGTAGGCATTATTGATGCCATTAAAGCACAAGGAGAAGCTACTACTAAAAAAATTAGAGCGCGATAAATTGTCGTTTCCCAACTCCAACCTAACAAAAATGGCGGTAAAATTCCCAACAATATTCCAGAAATAACGATGATTTTGGCATAAGTCTTTTCAAACTTTTCAATAAATCTCTGAGACGGTGGGGTTTCTGTTTGAGCTTGTTCAACTAAACGAATTACGCGCTGAATCAAACTACTTTCTGGAGACTTATTTACTTCTAATCTTAATACACCATTCCCATTTAATGTACCTGCAAAAACTTCATCGCCTACAGTTTTATCGACTGGTAAAGACTCTCCTGTAATTGGAGCTTGATTAACGGTACTATTGCCTTCAAAAATAATACTATCTGTGGGGATAAGTTCTCCTGGTTTTACTAATACTAAATCTCCGATTTTTAACTCATTAATGGGAACTTGTTTTTCTTGATTATTAATGATGACTCTGGCAGTATCGGGAGTAATACCCATTAACTTGCGAATGTTACGCTCTGTTCGCTCCATTGCAAAAGTTTCTAGAGCACCACTAATAGCAAAAATTAAAATTAGCACTGCTCCATCAATTATTAAGTGATATTCTCGCTGCCATAAACCTAAACCAGCAGCTCCCAAAGCAGCAACAATCATCAACAAATCAACATCTAATTCTTTTTCTGACCAGAGAGTAGTTAAACCTTCTTTAGCACTTTCATAACCACCAATGACATAAGCTGCTGCTAGAATAAATAGTGCTAAACCAATCAAATTTAGTTGTAAAAAAAACCAACTAAAAATAACCAGTAAAGCACAGGTTGCTGCCGCAAATGCTTCTGGATAAGACTGAACAAATTGGAAGTATTTAGGTAGAGAAAATTTTTCTTGAGTCATGGGAGTTATATCAAATCTGGTTGAATACTTACACTTTAGAGAAAAAAAGGCAGAAAGCAGGAGGAAAGAAAAGACTAACAAGGGATAATTTTTTTTATCACTGATTATCTGGACATGATATTAATAATGTCTTTAATTCTTATCCAGAAATTATCAATTACTCCCCCCTGTTCCCTGTTCCCTCTTTTCTGGAGATATCTATTAGACTTAAATATTAATTATACCTAAGTGGAAATTAAAATCCCTAAAAATTTTACATCAAAAAATACTTACTGAATTTCATCTAAATTTCATCTACCCTGTGGCAAACTATTAGATGATTTTATTGATTTTTTTTTGATATAAGGAGTTATTATGAAATCGTTTTCACTTATTAGTATTTTGACACTCACTTTAACCCTTGGTACGCCCACCGTGGTATTATCCCATGTTGGACATGGTGATGAATTTCAAGCAACGGGTGGAATTGAGCGAGTGCAGGTAAATCCCGAAACCGATTCTTTGTTAGGTATTGTGGTGACACCCATTAGGCCAGTCGAAAATAGTTCCGCCGTTATGATACCTGTTACAGCATTAGTAGATGCAGACGGCAAACAGCTTGTTTTTGTCAAATACGAAAATTTTTATGAGCCAGTTGAAGTGGAAACTGGAGCAACCCAAGGCGAAATGCTAGAAATTACTCAAGGGTTATCCATTGGGGAACAGCTTGTCACCCAGGGTAGTCTCTCCCTTTATGCCGAATCACGCAAAACCAAAACTGCTGAGACAGCAGCAACTCCAGAAGCGATCGCCTCTCCTCAAACCAATGAAACTGAAGCTCAAGCAGATAAGAATGTAGTGCAAAAGTCTGAAGAGTTATCTGCGGAAAAAACTCAAGAATCTAGTGGGATTCCAATAATGGGAATTTTAGGAGCAGTCGGCGGGGGAGTAGCCGTATTAGTAGGAGCGATCGCTATGATGGGAAATCGTAGTAAAAGCACTGACTAATGGTTATAGTTTATAAAAATTTTCATCAAGGTAGACTACATAATATAAAATACACGCTGGTGGTACATTGTCATTATTTTGGTTACGAAGCATGACAGTGGGAGCATCTTGCTCCCGTACTAAACATTCTTTTTTTCCTGTATACCATGGCTTTGTTGCATGAAAGTAGCGATATAGCTGCTGCACTTGCTGCACATATGTACTTCATAACACGCGGAAACTACTCTAACTATTGTCCAATAGATGAATAAAACATCAATAATCGGGAAAGCAGCGATATAGCTACCGCACTTGCTCGGCCTTTTCCTCACGGAATGACGCTGGTTCGGACCGTGGGCAAATCCCATTTGTCCTCTACAGATAGCGTATTATTTTAGAATTTGCCTAATATCAAATCCGCTTGCTTTGGAGAATAAGGTTCTATCATCAGCAAAAGGCAAAAA
>JASJEE010000233.1 GCA_030064835.1 Microcoleaceae cyanobacterium MO_207.B10
CTTTCCCCTTTATGAAAAGTAGCATTATCAACAATGTTTGAAGTCTGAATCTAAAACTTAGAGCAAATACCAGTAGCCCGAAACCAATTTACCGCATCCTCCAGCGCCACCCGAATCGAAGACTGAGGTAAACCCAACTCCCTCACCGCCTTATAAGCATCATAAAACATCCGTTGTTGAGACATCCGGACTCCATCCAAAGGTACATCAGGTCGTTTTCCCAACCGTTCCAGAATACATTCATCCACCCACGCCACAGTTAGAGGTAAACAAACAGGAATCCTGAATTTCGGAGCTGCTAAACCCGTCACTTCCTCCAGTAACTCCAGCAACTCCCTCAGACTCAGATTTTCATTCCCCAAAATATAGCGATCGCCTCCCCGACCCCTTTCCAACGCCAACAAATGACCCCATGCTACATCCCGAACATCAATAAAATTTAAACCAGTATCCACATAAGCAGGCATTTGGCGACGCAAAAATCGCACAATAATATCCCCTGTAGGAGTAGGCTTAATATCCCAAGGCCCAATTGGCGAAGTAGGATTAACAATTACCACATCCTGACCCAGACTAACAGCTTTCATCGCCTCCTGTTCTGCCAAAAACTTAGACTTTTTATAATCACCAACTAATTTCTCTAGTGGAGACTGATAACTTTCATCCACAACCGCACCATCCACACCCACCCCAATAGCAGCGACAGAACTTGTATAAACCACTCGGTCAACTTTTGCTCGTCGCGCCGCCTCCAAAACATTCCGCGTACCTAACACATTATTTTTGTAAAGCAAATCTCGGTCTTTTTGCCACAAAGAATAATGAGCTGCCACATGAAATAACACTTCACATCCAACCATCAACTCAGATAAGTGGGAGTCATTTAAGTCACCTACCACAACCTCCACATCCAAACCCCGGAAATTATCCAGACGACTCGTGGGGCGAACTAGCGATCGCACAGCATAGCCTTGCTCCAATAACAACCGCACCAAATTCGCCCCAATAAAACCACTCCCACCAGTCACAAAAGCTTTCAATTTCTAAAATCCTGCAGGGTCTACAATCATACTATTACAAGAACCACCTCTAGTCGGCACTAAAATACCGCCCAACTTATCCCCTACCATAGGTCGTTCCATCTTAATTTGAAGTTCAGTAACCAAGCCATCTTTGCACCTAACCTTAACACTTTTACCAGTTCCCTCTCCAAAAGACTCATCAAAAGCAGTTTCAATTTCAGACCGCGTAATCCTTTTACCAATATTTTCAGCAAATAATTCCTGTACTTCAGAATCATTGACTTGCTTCAGCAAATCTAGAGAAATATCATAATAAGTATCCTCATCTCGCCCATCGCAAGTGCCATGTTTAATCCATTCGTGACGATGGAGATAAGACTGTACCCCCGGCATTAATATTGCTAGTTCGGAAGTCGTTTGTTCATCCAGAGACAATGGGTCTAAATCATCCCACTCTCCTTCTTTATCATCATTTTTGTCTTCATAAGAAACCCCACAATAGGAGATTCTATCAGGCCACAAACCATGTAAAGTAAAATTAGTAGCATCATAGCGGTCTGCTGTTTGACTGATACATTCCGGTTTACTTTGTTTTGTCTGGCAAAAACCAGGTTGCCAACTAATAGCAAGTACATATTTATCGGCACAACCCTCAACTGGGCAACCTTCAGTAGCAATACCTCCTTCAGTATTATTACTACTACTATCGCTTATATTATCATTGCTACTTTTTCCTGTTGTGGCATTCAACTGACCGCAGCCTTTATTTACCCACTTACTTTGTCCATTGACTCGAATAGAAACATAATCTCCAGCAACCTTATTTAGTCCAAACACTTCGTAGACTTTTCCAGGTTCGAGAGGTACTGGATTACTTTTTTTTCTAATACTGCTGTAAGCTTGACAGCCATCAAGAGTAAAATTTCCTTCTACTGGATAGAAAGCATAAGCTGGATTTTGTCCAAGCAGTAGAAAAGATAACAAGAATACTACGATAAATCTCATAAAAATTCCTTGTAACTGCCATTGCTATCTTAATATATTTGATACTGATAAAAGTAAACAACTGAAATTTTACTATTGTCTTTTTCTTAAATCATCTGGACTAAAACTATTTGATTATTTGCGGATTAATACTAGACTTTACAGTCTATACCGCTAGCTGATTGTCTCCTGCTATATCATAGAAGCAACTTCACGAAAACTTTACAATTATTGCTTATTCTTTACATAATCTTTATCTATAACCTACGTACTTTCCCTATAATCAATTCAATAATACAAATCATTAGCTTAGTTCTAAAGATAAAAAATGAACCAAATTGTTGATAGAGTCATTGGTGGTGCTATTGCTATTACATTATCAGGAGTAGCTCTAACTATAGATGCCAATCCAGCTGCAGCAGAACATCTTTACAGGGAAATTTATGGGTTGAATGTAAATGGTATTAAATATGATGTAGAAATTTTTTTAGAAGGTGATTCACAAGGGGCTGGGGGGTATGGAGAGCCATTTTTTGGTAATTCAGATTTAGCTTTTGATGCAGCAAATAAATTAGACTCTGTATTAGGCGATCAGCTATCAGCTTTAGACGATAATTATAGTAGAGGTGCGGCTACAGTGTGGGGACAAGAAGGGGGTATTACAAAAACTTGGTTAGCCACAGGGAATGGTGTAGAAGCACTTGAAGTCAGTGCAGATGCAGATATTAGAGAATTGGAGAATAATTGGTTTTGGGCACATTGGTCTAAATCAGAATCACAAGAGGTTCCCGAACCTACAACAATACTGGCAAGTATAACTGCAGGTGGCATAGGATTATTAGCCAAGCGTCATCAAGCTAAAAAGAAATCTTCCAAATCTTAAATCATCAGAGTATGCTACTTGTTACGATGACTGATAGTTGATGTTAGAGGAGGAGAATCTTCTTCTGATCTTCCTCTATTTTACCTTTGACCCAATTGCCAATCCTCCAACAGAGAATACAAAACAGGGACAACAATCAAACTCAACAAAGTAGAAGAAATCAACCCCCCAATAATAGCCACAGCTAAAGGTTGCCGTAATTCAGCGCCAGCACCTAAACCCAAAGCAATGGGCAACATTCCCAAAACAGTAGAACCCGTAGTCATCAAAATTGGTCGCAGTCGCACCGCCCCACTATGCAAAATAGCTTCCCTCCGGTTTAACCCAGACTGACGCAACTGATTAATATAATCGAGCAACAACAAAGCATTTTTATCCAGCAAACCCAATAGAAAAATCAAACCCAACAAAGAAATCACCCCAAAATCACTCCCAGTAACCAACAACCCTAACATTGCACCCACAATAGAAAAAGGCAAACATAAACCCACAACTATAGGCTCCAAAAATCTACCAAACAACAACATTAGCAACGCCAACATACAAACCACAGATAAACCCAAAGTCACAGCAAAACTACCAAAAACCTCCCCCACCAATAGAGAATCTCCCCCCAAGTCTAACCTTACCCCATCAGGTAAAATTCCTTCCGTCACCGCAACCGCTTGCTCAACAGCATTTCCCAACCCCAAATCCTCAGTCAGATTAGCTGTAATATAAGCAACTCGCTCCCCACCCCGACGTTCTATTTCCACTGGAGAATCAACATTACTAAATTCAGGAGTCACAGTTACATCCACAAAACCAGGCAATCTATAAATCCGACTTTTCACCAGTTCAGCAGTATTAGCCAAAAGCTGCAAATCATCTCCCAACAACATTAACTCAAAAGCTTTTTCCGCACCAGTATCAACAAAAGGAATATCCTCGACACTAATAGTCACATTTTCAATATCCGACAATGCAACCCTGGTTCGCTCTTGCATTTCTTCAGTAGTCAGCCATCGCTCATCTTTTAGTTTCACATAAATCTTACCTTGATTTGGCTCACCCCGAAACCCGGCAATACTAAATACCGACTCCACGTCCGGGGAAGACAAGACCCTATTCTCAATTTTTTGCGCTATCCTCCGAGATTTTCTTAACAAAATTCTACTAGGAGATTTTGCTAAATCACTAATCCAATTAAACGCTCCCGCACCAAAAAAAGAGTCAGTAATAGGAGATTCAGTTTCGGAAGTCGGCGTACTTTTCTGTGGTTGGGGAGAACTTTTCCTATCCCCAACAAAATTAGGCAACGGATAACTGTAAGTAATATTAAACTCCCCTCGATCTAGTTGCGGAATCAAACCTTTTGGAATCAGAGGAATCATCCCCACACCAACTATAAAACTAGCTAAAGCGATCGCCATAACCGCTTTACGATGATTTAGAGACCAGTTAAGTAACTTTTGGTATCTATTTTTTAACATCATTTCCCAGGAAGCAACCTGATGTTCTTCCCTTTTTCCCTGCTGCAACCACCACACAGCCAAAACAGGAGACAAAGTGCGAGCAACCAACAAAGAAATTAATACCGCCGCCGAAACAGTTAAACCAAAAGGCTGAAAAAACTGACCCAAAGTATCGCCCATAAAAGCCACAGGTAGAAATACTGCAGCAATAGTGCAAGTAGAAGCAACAACGGTTAAACCTATTTCATCAGTGCCATAAATTGCTGCTTGTTTGGGAGTTTCTCCTGCTTCGAGATGTCTCGAAATATTCTCCACATCCACAATTGCATCATCTACAATAATCCCAATTACTATTGCTAATCCCAACAGAGTAATAGTCTCGAAATTAAACCCAAATATTGCCATGACAATACAAGTTCCCAACAAGGAAATCGGAATTGCCAAAGCTGTAATCATAGTCGCCTGAAAGTTACCCAAAAATGGAAAAATTACAGCTACTGCCAGAATAATTGCTAATAGCAAAGTATCGATAGTAGCTTGAGTTGCTTCTTCAATATAATCTGCTTGAGTTTCTGCTAATATTAGTTCTATTTCTGGTAAATCAGTCTGTAATTTTTGCACAGTTTCTTCTACCCTATCTACCACTTCTAGACTATTAGCATCAGCTTTTTTAATGACTTTAAAAGCTACCGAATTTTCATCGTTAAAACCTACCAGAGTGGGATAAGTATTAGTCAGTAATATATCAGCATTTATCTTGTTTGCGGAAGCATCTCCCAAGAAATTTACTTTTAAAATTCCTGGTAATTCTGCAATAGTAGGGATAATTTTATTGTTGGTAATTTCTGTTAATTCTCTCAGGGTTTTACTGTCACTAGTAATCGCATAACTAATAGTTGCCGACTCGTTTAAGTTAAGACTTATTACTTCTAAACTGGTATTTTGAGGCAAAGAAACTTTTTGAAGTGCTGTATTAACCTGAGTAGTTGCTGATTCTAAATCACTAAGAGTAGTAAAAGCCATATTCACTACTGCTTGTCCTGGATAAGTTGAGGAACGCAGTTCATACAACCCTTGTTCTTCGAGGTTTTTAACAGCTTTTTCAATGGGTATAGTAACTTCTTTTTCTGTCTCTATAATATTTTCAAAAGGAGCTTTTGCTTGTACAATTACTACCGGAAAAGCTACTTCCGGAAACAAGGCATATTTGATGCTACTAAACGCAAACAGTCCTGCTACAGTTACAGCCAACCAAAAACATATTGTTAACCAAGGTTTAGCGATCGCCCACCTAGAAATATTAAAGCGCTGTCGCAGATTTTTTCCTAGATGTTGTTTCATTTTTTGCGAGGGTAAATGGTATTTTCTGTTCTATTTTAACTTAAATATTATATTCTACTAATCTCAGCTTTAGTTACTATAGACTGTCAACAAAAATTATTGTTTAATTACAGCAGATTTCGGAGAAATGATGTACAAGTTTAAGTATTAAAACCCTTTTATTGCGGGCATCTTGCCCGGTTAATGTGTACATCATAACACTGGAAAGTGCTGTAATTAATTAATGAGTCTACCGAAAAATTATGGTCTAAAGGCTCCCATTTTAAGGGGATAAAAAAATAGGATATTCCAAATTGCCAGCCTCCTTATTGCAGAGGTACTGATAACTGATAACTGAAATGACCTCTATTATTCTATTAATTGAGCTGCACATAACTCTCCCACTTCTGTTAATTCCTCTGGTGTTTTCTCCTCAGCAGCTTCTGCTAGTAGTTCTTGAAATTTTACTAAGTTATATTGAGATTGAAATTTACTCAGAGTACAATTACATAATGTTTCAGCTTCTTCTGTAGATAATCCTTCTGTAACAGCATTAATTTTACAACTTGCTTGATAAGCATCAGCAAAATCTTGAGGATATTTCTTCTGAGACCGGAAATTAGAAGTTTGACTTTTTGCCTCACTCACAAATAAACTACAGTAAGCTACTATCGAAAGAGTCAGTAACAAGGCAGTAATTAGAGATTGTTGGCGGAAGGTTGTTTTCATTAAGTAATTAGTCCTTTTTCAGAGTCGTATTTATCTATTTATATTTTCGTACTATACTAGCAGTAAATATAAATTATTTAATCCTACATTAGTTTTAGATATAGCAATTCCCAAAAATGTGAGCTATGCTCATTTGTTTGTTTTAGGGAACAGGGAACAGGGAACAGGGAATAAAAATATAAAAAGATAACTTTACCTCACGAGTTTGAGAAACATTATATCAACCCTGAACATAATATTTTTATTGAAAAATCAAGTGATAATGGCTCTCTATTGATGGACAAAAAGCGGTCGTTTCGCTGCGCGAAATGAAAAGCGGAGTGGCTCTGGAAGAGCGAGCTTCTTCGCCATATCCAATCGACCAAGAGAAAAAAACAAATCATTTTAGCCAATCCTCTTTTATAGAACACATTTGGGTTCTATTGAAAAATAGACGGTGTGATGGGGAGATAGAGTGATGGGGTGATGGGGTGTATTAGAATATTTTTCCATCTTTTCGTTGTATTTCCTATATCGGCTTTGGTAAATTAGGGTATGATTTGTATTTTTTGGTAATTGCTAAACTATTGAATAACAAATATTTGAGATTGTTCAATTTTTATTTTCATACCTTGATTGAGCAACACCTAAAAAATATATATCCTCACCATTACCATGCAGGACTACCTATATTTTATCAGCCAGCCCTATTTAGGTTTAATTTTGTTGCTGAAGCGCTGACTGCAAGGTTGAAAAATACAGACTACATCTTCCACACCTCCCACACCTCCCACACTCTTTACCATTACCGAATTATTAATTATTAATAATTAAATAATTCTGGTTTAAAGCCTCCCCTTTTAAAGAGAAAAAAAGAAATAATATTTCCTGAACTTCAATTACGTAACGGTTTTAACCAGAGGTAATTATCAATTATCCCTGATCAATTATCAATTAATGAACCCCTAATATCTTAGTAAGCGATCGCCCGTCTCTACATCAAACCAATGAATTTGTTGGGCAGGTAATTCCAAAGTTACCAACTCATCCCAAGTGCGGTCATAGGGAACCAAAGCTCGAATATTTTTGTCTGAATTTTCTACCTGACAAATTAAGAGTTTTTCCTTACCTAAATCCTCTACCAAAATTACCTTTCCTTTAATCGTAGCTTCAGAAGTTTCAGGTCGAGCCAAACGCACATCTTCCGGCCTAATACCCATAACAATCTGTTTTGGCATAGTAGGAAAATCAGGTAAAGGAATTTTAAATTCACCCAAGATAGCATAATTTCCCTCACATTTAAGAGTAGGTAAATTCATTTGCGGGCTGCCCACAAAACCTGCGACAAATTTATTTGCTGGATGAGTATAAATTTCATGGGGTGCATCAAGTTGTTGTAAATAACCATCATACAAAATTGCCACTTTACTTGATAAAGTCATTGCTTCTGTTTGGTCGTGGGTGACATAAACTACAGGTTTTTGTTGAGAATTAAATAACTGTTTTAACTCCGCCCGCACCTGTTCCCGCAATAAGGCATCTAAGTTACTCAAAGGTTCATCTAGCAAAAATACTTCAGGGCTTCTTACCAATGAGCGAGCCAAGGCCACCCGTTGCCTTTGCCCACCAGACATTGGCCCTGGTTTACGGTCGAGTAAATGCCCTAACTCCAATTTTTGAGCGACATCATTGACTCGTCGCTTAATTTCATCTGCCGGAGTTTTGCGGAGTTTAAGGGAGGTGGCAATATTTTCAAATACCGTCATGTGTGGGTAGAGAGCATAACTTTGAAAGACCATTGCAATGTTTCGATCGCCTGGGGCTGTGCTTGTGATGTCCTTATCGCCGATCAGTACCCTACCTTTAGTAGGTTCGTCTAATCCGGCAATAAGTCTTAGTAGGGTTGATTTACCACATCCCGAAGGCCCTAACAATGTTAAAAATTCTCCATCTTCAACGTCAATATTTATATCTTTAACGGGAATGACGTTAGGAGCAAATTGTTTTCTGAGACCTTTTAATTGAAGTTTTGCCATGATTGTTAATTATTTCTTACTTGCTGGTTAATTTTTAATTACAGCAGTTTGCAATTATAAACTACAGAAAAAACACTAGGATTTTTTTCTGGAACAAGAATTCAGATGAAATTGTACCCGATTAACTTGAAATTTGCTGTAACTCTAGTCTAGCTATATTCAATTTTGGCTTTTGTTTTACAGATAGTTTATCCACTACAAGAAGAACTAATACCATTTTCAAAAAATATTGCTACGCTGTTGGGTGTTAGGTTATAGGAATGAAAAAACACAAGTGTAAATATTCCTATCTTTTGGTGTGCGGATTTTACTGTAACAATCTTTATTGAATTTGGTATAAGACCTTTTCTGTGATTGTGAGATTTCATAAATATGCTAAATTTAAAACTATCCAAAAAATGACCATATCCTGGTTTGTCTAATATCTAAAAACCCCAACGTTGTACTTATGACTCTATCTTTAGCTACTACCACAAAAGCAGCTTTTTTACTAAATATCTCTACTGGTAGATTGCGGGAGTTACTTAATCAGGGCCGAGTTGTCGGTGCTGAGAAAGTCGGAAGACTTTGGATGATTCCGCTTAACCGTCGTGGAATGCCAGAAATTATACCCGGTCGTCGTGGTCCCGAAGGTAGTTGGAACAAATTTAAACGTAAAGCCAAGACAGTTGTTCATGTTTTGCGGAAGACTATTGACTATAACCGAGATAATGGAACTTCTCATCCTGCCGTTGCTATCAAAGTAGGAGATAAAAAGGATTATTGCCATGCCGTAAAAATTAACGGACCTTGCCAAATAGTCTATCAACCTCATCAACCTAATCAAAGTCAAGCAGGAGGTGCCCGTCTTTGGATAGAGGTAGAACCAGAATATATAGTAGAGCGAGTATACTTTTATAATGGAGATTACGGTCCGCCACCAGAGGTGACTAAACAAAGGGAGAAAGTTAAACAGAGACAGAAAAAGTCAACAATTAAACCAAAAAGGAAAACTCGAAAGAAAAGAAAAAAACAGAAGTAGTTACATAAATGATCAATAGTTAAGTTGAAAAAGAGGTAGTCCTGCATGGTAATGGTGAGGATATATATTTTTTAATTTCTTCGACACTCCCCATCTCCCCATCTCCCCATCTCCCCA
>JASJEE010000234.1 GCA_030064835.1 Microcoleaceae cyanobacterium MO_207.B10
ATCTATTGCCAAAATACTATTAGGAAAATCACTTTTAGTTAGCATCTTAATTAACTTAATACTCCGACCAGATTTATCAGGATAAGGAATACCTTTACTATTCAAATGAACTGGTAAAATTTTCCCTGAAATAAAATCTCCTCTAGGATTAACATCAGCCTCTAATACCAAAGAGTAACCCAACTTACCCTTACTAGATAAAGTTCTATATCCCATAAAATTCCCCAAAGAATAAGCAATTAATTTCCCTTCATAAATTTCCATTGCTCTCGGAACATGAGGACCATGACCTAATATTAAATCAGCACCTTCATCAATCAATGTTCTAGCGAATAAAATTTTATTACCTCGATTTTCTCCATAAAAATATTCAGTTTTATTTTTAATACGCAATGCTCTAGTTCCCTCAGCACCCCCATGAACAGATATGACAATAATATCGGCATTTTCATCTGCTTCTTGCACCAGTGCTTTTGCTGACTCTAGGTCAAGCATAGAATTATGATAACTATAATTACTAAATGCAATAAAAGCTATCTGAACACCTTTAACTTTTCTATAAATAATCTCTCCTTTCTTACCAACTGCTTGCATTCCTACACTTTGAATATTATTTATTGTATCTTCAAATCCTTGTGACAAAAAATCAAAAGAATGATTATTGGCAACACTCAAAACGTTAAAACCTGCATCTTTTAGTAAATGTTTATAACTTGGTGGTGTTCTGAAGGCAAAAACTCGACCACTACCCATTTTTTTGCCACTTCTCGGATAACTTGTTAAGGTACTTTCAAAGTTGCCAAATACAATATCAGCATCTTCCAAAAGTGGTTTGACTGATGCAAATAACTGTTCTTTATTTGGATGTAATTTATTTCTGGGATAATTAGTTCCAGGAATAATATCACCTACAGCTTTAATCGTGATTCTAGTATCAGGATTTATGGGAGATTGAATTGATGATAAAAGAAACTCTGAAACCTCAGATAAATCAACTTGATTTTGAGTTTGTGTAACTTCAGGAGTTGGGATTGGAGATTCTACTGAGTCAGTAACTTCTACAACTGAAGAGTAGGTTTGAGATGTTTTTGATGGAGGAGATATTGTCGAAACAATCGCTGGTAATCTGTATGGTTGAGAACTTATAAATAAACTTGATATAGGAATTAAAACTGTGCCAAGCAAACCAAATATAAGCCAGGGAGTTTGATTATTTTGATTGTATAAATTAGGTTCTTTCTGTAGTGATTTCCGAGCAAGATAAATTTCTTGGGAAGCAGAATATTTTGGTGCTGTTTCCAGAGTTTCTTCGACTCTTATGGATTGATTTAATAGTGCTTGAGAATCCCAATATTTATCAGATACATGATTGACTGAAGTCTGAGAAAAATCTATTTTTGGAGGTAAAGAAGGTAAAGTTGGAGAAGCAGATAATTCTGAATTACTCTGTTCTGCTGGCCACGAAATTAACCCCACTCCTCTAGAATTAAATATAGTGGGTTTTTGTAATTCGATGACCTCTGTCCAATCAGGAGTTCGATGGCCTAATCTTCGTCCGTAAATATTGACAAAATCAATGAATAATGGATTGAGCCGCTGCATTCCATTTTGAATGACTCGGACACAAGCTTCTCTCTCTGGGAGTTGAGAAGATTCTAAAAGCAGATGTAAGCAGTTTTTTTGAATATTGGCCCTACTCTTGACTCTGATGCTGCTTAGTGCTTGGTTGACCAGAAATGCGATTGCTTTAGGGTCTCCCTGTTGGGCTTGTGTTAATATTTCTTGCTGATCCACAGTAATTTTCCTCACACCGAAAACAGGCTCAATTCAATCATACTTTGATGTGTGGATGATTGGGCAGATTGAAAATATCTATTTTTAGATAAATTTACTTCACTTAATGCCACAAATAATTTAACATCTATAATATTATGTGAAATAATTGCCTGAAATTTTTGTCAGTTGAAGTTTTTAACTTACAGCAGGTTTCATCTTAGTGAAGTAGAGCTATGGCGGACAAGATGCCCATACTGTAGACATTTGATTGCTAATATTTTGACATCATAACTCGCGGAAACTGTAGTAAGACCATTCTTGCTTCTGAATTTTGATTTGCGTAAAACTGTATCGATTTTTAGGTAATTGAAATTTTATATGGTAGATTTTCTAAGGTATTTTAAATTTTAGATAACTAATATTAGAGCTTACGGAGATGAAAGCTATGGCAAAGAGATTATTGATAACCGGGGGTGCGGGATTTATCGGTTCTAATTTTGTCCATCATTGGTGTGAGACTTATCCTAATGACCGAGTAGTAGTTTTAGATGCTCTAACCTATGCTGGCAATAAGCAAACTTTAGCAGATTTACTAGAGTTGCCCAATTTTCGTTTTGTCCAAGGAGATATCTGCGATCGCTCTTTGATAGATCACCTACTCCAGGAAGAGGACATTGATACAGTAGCTCACTTTGCAGCAGAATCTCATGTGGATCGGTCTATTCTTGGTCCCGCTGCCTTTATTCAAACTAATGTTGTAGGTACTTTTACTCTATTAGAGGCATTCAGACATCACTATCCCAGGATTTCTGAAGATTCTAACCGTCGTTGTATTTTTCTCCATGTCTCTACGGATGAAGTTTATGGCAGTTTAGGACCAGAAGATCCGGCATTTACAGAAACGACACCTTATGCTCCGAATAGTCCCTATTCTGCTTCTAAGGCAGGCAGCGACCATCTAGCTAGGTCATATTATCATACTTATAATATTCCTACAATTATCACTAATTGTTCTAATAATTATGGTCCGTATCATTTCCCAGAAAAACTGATTCCTTTGATGTGCATTAATATGCTACTAGGAAAACAATTACCAGTTTATGGAGATGGGCAAAATGTTCGAGATTGGTTATATGTAATCGATCATTGTCGAGCATTAGATACAGTAATTAACAAAGGTCAACCAGGAGAAACTTATAATATTGGTGGGAATAATGAAGTTAAAAATATTGATTTAGTACGAATGTTGTGTCGAGTAATGGATGAGTTAGCAACTGATTTACCGACTCAACCTTGTGAAAATTTAATTACTTTTGTCAAAGATAGACCAGGGCACGATCGTCGTTATGCGATTAATGCTACAAAGATTAAAACGGAGTTAGACTGGCAACCATCAGTAACTGTTGAAGAAGGGTTACGCCAGACTGTTGAATGGTTTTTGAACAACCGAGATTGGTGGGAACCACTATTATCAGAAGAATATCAAACTTACTATCAAAAAGTTTATACAAATTGATTGTAAAGTTGGCATAAATAGGGGAAATATTAAGTAATATCAAATCCTGTAGCTTAAATTCCGCACGTCAAATTGTCATATTCAATGACATTCAAATAGTATGAAAGTAAGAATTTCTTGCGGAATGCTTACCTAATAATTTTCTGCTAAAGCCTCCTTTTTTCAAAGGGAAATAATAAAAAATTTTCCTTTTAGTCAATCCTTTTATTTTCAAAGAGAGGTAATTTCAATTATTAATAATTAATTATTAATAATTAATTGTTAAATGGTGGGCGGCCAAGTATTCACAAGAAAAACTATCACAGTAGCGACTGCCAAAATTCCTTGAATTATATTTCCCACTACTGTGCCGACTACAATACCTATGCCAGCTTTAACAGATAATTTAGCCCTCTGAGAAAATTCCAAATCCTTCCGAAACAAAAATTCTCCAACAATTGCTCCCAGTAAAGGCCCTATTAAAATTCCTAATAGAGGCCCTCCAAATGGTAAAGCTGGCAACAAACCAACAAATCCTAAAATAAAACCCACCATAGAACCTATTTGGCCCCAATTACTGGCACCTGCCTGTTTTGCTCCCAAATAACTGGCCAGAAAATCTATCAACACACTCAACAACAAAACAGCGATCGCCATTCCCAAAACCCAGCCCATTCCAGCAAAACCCTGAACAAAAGCCCAAACTAAAATTGCTATCAAAATCAAACTAGAACCTGGTAATCCTGGAATTACAGCACCAGCAATACCTACTAACATAACTATTATTGACATCCTCCCGACGCTGCTCTCACGAGACAGCGCGGGATTCCCTAGCATCACTTTTAGGGGCTTCCTGCTTCGTAGCACCCGCCTTCCAAGATTTACTCCCTTCGGGTCTTACGGTCGCTCCACAGGCTGACACTGCTAGTCCAGCAGCCAAAATATTTACACCTGCGTTTATGTCCCGGTCATGGTGACTACCACACTCTGGACAATCCCATTCTCTAATCTTCAGAGGTAATTTTTCTAATACATGACCACAATTAGAGCAACGTTTTGAACTAGGGAAATATCGGTTAATTTTTATTAGTTCCCGTCCGTACCAATCAGCTTTGTATTCTAATTGCCTCACTAATTCTCCCCAGTTGGCATCACTTATTGCTCTAGCGTGCTTTGTGGTTCTTGACCATGTTTTTTACTGCTAAATCCTCAACTACTATCGTTTGGTTTTCTCTAATTAGTTGGGTTGTTAGTTTATAGGTATAGTCTCCTCTTGAATCCTTAATCTTAGCCTGTATCTTGGCGACTTTGAGTCGCGCTTTTTGATAGTTGTTAGACTTTTTGTCGGGTTTTCTATTTAGAGATTTTTGAGCTAACCTTAATTTTTTGTGTAACTTTTGAAGATTTTTTGGGTTAGCAACTTTTTTACCATCACTTGTAGTTAGCAAGCTGGTGATACCTAAGTCAACACCAACTTGCTTGCTAGTCGGTTTTAGCCTCAAATCTCTGGTATCATTAACTCTCAAAGATACAGACCATCTACCACTAGGCTCAAGTTTGACAGTAACTGTAGTTGGGAGACAACCCGGCGGTAGTTGCCTACTCCATCTGATAGGCAATGGCTCTGCACATTTAGCCAGATATACTTGACCATCTTTCCACTTGAAAGCTGCCTTCGTAAACTCAGCACTGCCACCATTACGCTTTTTCTTGAAGTTAGGATATTTCGCCCGTCCACTAAAAAAGTTAGTGAAAGCAGCTTGTAAATGTCTTAAGCCTTGCTGCAATGGTACACTGCTGACTTCTCTGAGAAAATCTAAATCTTCCTGCTTTTTCCAAGAGGTAAGCATGGCTGAAGTTTGTTTGCAGGTGACTCGTTCTTTATTCTCGTACCATGCAGTAGTTCTAGCTGCTAAAGCTTTGTTGTAAATGAGGCGTACACATCCCAACGTCCTCCGCAACAGATTCTCCTGTTCTGGAGTTGGGTAAAATCTAAATTTGTACGCCTTTTCCACCATCTACTGTTTAACTTTCAACACTTACATTCTAACATACTATGTTTAACCCGCAACATTGATTGGTTTTCCCATACGACGTTCCCCTGCGGGAGAACGCGGGTCTTCAACCAACGTTGAGATAAAAGCCAATAAAGAAATACCATATTAAACTCAAAAATTAACTTGTATTTTAAATACTAGTTAATTTCTCTCAACAACGTATCTGCTACTTTATCCGCTATTCCTGAAATCCAATTTTCATCCTGTTTGGTATAACTTCGAGGTGCATTTGCTCCCAAAATCATTACGCCATTCTTGCCTAGAGGTTGACAAATTACACCTTGAGTGTTTTCTGGTAAATAATCAAATTCTATCCTACCGGGATAAACTTTCAAATCTACTAAATAGACAGGCTTTTGCATATCCAAAACCCGTTTGACAATAGCTCCCAGTTTAACTTCTTGTGAGTCAGATGGTAATATTCCCCGTCGTAATAACACCTTACCCTCATACCAAATAACAATGCTTTTAGTAACTGTATTATTCAACAATAAACTAGAAGCCCAAGCAACTTCGGTTTTTCCAACTTCTGATAAGTCAGGCAAAAGTTCAAAGGTCTCTTCACCGATTAATTTAACAGTATCTGGCGATCGCGGTTGTATTTGTTGCCAAAGTAAACCAGTTAAAATCAATAAAGCACTTAATATAACTCCCACTACATCAGAACGTGCTTGAGAGGGTAGAATATTAGGAGTAAGTAATCGGTTAATCATTAGTAATGTACCACCGACTCCCCCGACTACAATTGGAAGTATTCGTAATATCTGATTTTGATCTGATTTAGCCATAGTTAATCAACTGTCAGCCACTTTGCGGAAGTCAAAAAACAAAAGTTAAAGTTAGAAGTATGAACTAAATTTTTGATAAATAGGGATTGTAAGACTGAAGGCATTTTTCCTAATTAAAGCATGAATTTGGGGTCTTGTATCCAGTTATTATTTATTTTATTTAATTATAGACCTAATTGGCTTTTCGGAAATATTTGAGGTATTTAAAAACTTTCCGGCCACTAGCAAAAAACTATATTTATATTGATTTTAGATACAAATTCGCCAAAATTATCAACCAAGCCAAAATTGATTACTTCAGAACTTACGCATTTTTCCATCTCATTCATATCGCACTATAATTTTTAGTGACTTGATTTAGTATTACTGCGTAAGTCCTAAACTTATAGGGTAATCGGCGAAAGTGTGTAAATAAAATTACTCACTTAATAATCCAATAACCATTAACCAATAACCATTAACCATTAACTAATTAATCGCCATTTCCAAATACCCTAGACATTTTACCCAACCTCACCAGGTTCAATAATACGTTGAAATAAATAACCAGTACCCCTTGCCGTCAAAATCAACTCCGGATTACTTGGGTCATCTTCCAACTTAGCTCTAAGTCGAGAAATATGAACATCCACAACTCGTGTATCCACATGACGTTCTGGAGTATAACCCCAAACTTCTTGCAAAATCTCAGACCGAGAAAAAGGCTCTCCTGAACGGCTAACCAATAATTCTAACAAACTAAACTCCATACCAGTTAATCTAATTCGTTCATCACCCTTATAAACTTGTCGTTTATTAGTATCAATTCTGATACTGCTAACTTGAATTACACCAGAACTAGGAATCCCAGCCCCTCCATTTTTATCAACTCGGCGTAATACAGAACGAATTCTTGCTTCTAATTCTTTTGGAGAAAAAGGCTTAACAACATAATCATCAGCACCTAACTCTAAACCTGTAATTCGATCAGCAACATCCCCCAAAGCAGTTAGCATAATAATAGGAATATCTGATTCCTTCCGTAATTCTTGACATACACCATAGCCATCTAACTTTGGCATCATCACGTCTAATACTACCAAATCTGGCTCCGTATTGTGAAAAATGACTAAAGCTTCTTCTCCATCAGCAGCGGTGACAACATCATAGCCAATCATCGATAGTCGAGTTTCCAAAATACGACGGATACTTGCCTCATCATCCACCACCAATATTTTTTCTTTATGATTTTCCACTTTTCCTAACACTCCTTAACTTAGATTTATGATTATATTAATTTTTTTAACTCTATCATCAAGATAACAATAAGTATTAAAGTTATATGCTAGCTAAAAGACTCTAATTGATTAAATTTCAGGCTTTTTTAGATTTGCTGATATATATTAAATTATTTTAAGGAATGCCAAAACAAAAAACAAAATATGTTTGTACGGAATGTGGACATGAAGAACCCAAATTTATCGGCCGATGTCCTAATTGCAAAGAATGGAATACTTTAACAGAGCAGATAGAACAACCAGCATCTAACCCTCTACAAAGGCTAGGTCTGACTGATATTGGCATTGGTAGTCAAGGAGCTGAAACAGATAAATCTTCTGGTCAACCAAGGGCATCTTTTCGGCTATCCCAAATTTCTGACCAAACTTTGTCTAGAATGGCTTCTGGGTTCGGGGAATTGGATCGAGTTCTTGGTGGTGGAATTGTTCCTGGCTCATTGGTGCTGGTTGGTGGAGAGCCAGGAATTGGAAAATCTACCCTTTTGTTGCAAGTAGCTAATCAGTTGTCTGCTAGATGTCGGGTTTTGTATGTGTCCGCTGAGGAGTCTGGTCAACAAGTAAAGTTGCGATCGCAACGTTTAATTGTGAGTATAAATGAAAATGAAGATGATGGTGGTTTGGAACTAGATGAGGATGAGTCTGAGACAAATTCTCAAAATATCCCTCCTGGTTTTGGTAATCTCCGAGCTGAAGGAATAGATGATAACAGAGACTTAGACACCCCTAATTCACCCCAGGAAAATTTGGACATTGCTAATGGAAATAATCAAGAAATAGAGTGGGATGAAAGTGAAAATCGGGGTCAAGAAAATCCCATCAAAATAGATAGGCAAAATCAGGAGCAAAATTTATATTTATTGCCAGAAACAGATTTAGAAGTGATTTTGAGAGAGTTGGAATCTCTCAAACCATATTTGGCTGTAATTGATAGTATTCAAACAATTTATTTTGCTTCGTTGACTTCTGCACCAGGTTCAGTTGCCCAGGTTAGGGAATGTACTTCAGCTTTGATGCAGGTGGCAAAACGCGAGAATATTACTTTATTAATTGTTGGTCATGTAACTAAGGATGGTGCCTTGGCTGGGCCACGTGTTTTAGAACATTTGGTAGATACGGTTTTGTATTTTGAAGGTGATCGTTTTGCCTCCCACCGTTTGTTACGTTCTATGAAAAATCGTTTCGGCGCTACTCATGAAATTGGGGTATTTGAAATGGTGGCGAATGGTTTGAAGGAGGTGCGAAACCCGTCGGAATTATTTTTGGGAAGTCGCGATGATTATTCTTCGGGAACTTCCACAGTTGTATCAATGGAGGGAACTCGTCCCCTTGTCGTAGAGATTCAAGCTTTGGTTAGCCCGGCTAGTCATGGCGCACCTCGGCGTTCTACTACTGGCATTGATAGTGGTAGGTTACAGCAGATTTTGGCAGTTTTGGAAAAACGGGTGGGGATTCCTTTGTCAAAGTTGGATACTTATGTAGCAACAGTTGGTGGACTGAATGTAGAGGAGCCAGCAGCAGATTTGGGAGTGGCCATTGCTGTAGTAGCTAGTTTTCGCGATCGCGTGGTTGATGCGCGGACAATTTTGATTGGTGAGGTAGGTTTAGGTGGCCAAATTCGACCTGTTTCTCAGTTGGAATTAAGGTTAAGGGAGGCTGCGAAGTTGGGCTTTAAGAGGGCAATTATTCCGAAGGGTCAGCAACCACCAGATTTAGGAATGCGTATTTTGCCTATTGCTAAGGTTATTGATGCAATTGTGGCTGCAATTCCAGCACAACCTCCAACTATGGGAAATTGAGGTTAACCAACTATTATACCATTTTTTTTAAATATTGCTACATTGGTTGGTTTCTAGGTGTTATATCATATCCGGTTGAATACTTACACTTTAGAATTCCGAAGGCAGAGAGAGGGCAGAAGGCAGAACTTTAAAGATAAAAGTTTTTTTGATCACTGATTATCTATACATGATATTAGGTTTTATGTCAAGTAACATTAATTAACCTTAATGAATGTAGGGAGGTTGCATACAAAGTCCCTACTGTGGGAAGATTGTTTATCAAAACGTTGGTTGAAGACCCGCGCTCTCCATCCCCCCTAACCCCCCTTTGAAAGGGGGGGAGGGGAGCGTCG
>JASJEE010000235.1 GCA_030064835.1 Microcoleaceae cyanobacterium MO_207.B10
TCAATTATCAATTATCCATTATCAATTATCCATTATCAATTATCCATTATCAATTATCCATTATCAATTATCAATTATCCATTATCAATTATCCATTATCAATTATCCATTATCCATTATCCATTATCCATTATCAATTATCAATTATCAATTATCAATTATCAATTATCAATTATCAATTATCAATTATCAATTATCCATTATCCATTATCCATTATTGAACGGCGATCGCTATCCCAATTCACAAAATAGTTTTTAACGCAACGCCTAGACCTAAATTCTTACGATAAATCAAAAAGTAGATAAAAAAACTGAAACTCCCACCTGTTCCCTTACAAGAGTGCGCATTCCCTACCACTAACGTCACGCTCCGCGAAAGCGCCGTAAGACGACGCGGGGTCGCACCGCTACCGCTGTTCCCTAAAAACGGTAAGATTTTTATACACAAATAAAATAGGATTGCTATAGTGAAAGACTAAGTTATTTAAAACTCAAAATCACATATTTTTGTAAATACATAAAGTCAGACAGTTAAGAATGAAATAGTCCTGCCTCAAAAAGCTGCCATTCATTGTAGTTGAAATTAGATTAAATTTCAGATTAATTGCCCCAATAATTCATCAATTGTGCTTGAAAGCTTTTCATTCTAATGAGAAAAAAAAGAAAAGGAACTTTTTCCTGGTAGTCAATCTTCCTCTTCAAAAGAAGAACTGATTACTAATGGTTAAAAGGATTAATTTTCCCTTTTTCCTGACTAAACTTTAGCCATCAATAGTTCCCACTTTTCTAATAGCCAATCCTGCAAAATAGGATTTACGAGCTCCGGTGCTTCATCCTGGGGACAATGACCAACACCAACCAAAGGAATAAACTTTTCCACTGTTTCAAACTTAGCAAACTCCTTTGCCAACTCTATATTTTCCCATGGGTCTTCCTCACCCCATAAAATTAGAGTAGGACATGGTAATATTGGTAATAAATCTTCCGGCAAAGGTCCCTGAGAATAACCAGTAAAAGCAACAAAAACATCAACTGCTCCGACATCTCTTGCTGGTTTCAAAAGCAAATTAACTAACTCATCTGTCACAGCTTCAGAACGTTTATAAGCTTGCAACAATACCCGCCTCACAGTTTTTTCTGTTGCCAACTGGTTAAAAAATAGTTGACTTATCCATTTGACTTTTAGCAACTTTTGTACTATTGCTGCTCCCTGACTGCGATACCAAGGAATAGTATCCCGTTTCCGTTCGTGGAGCAGTCGCAAAGAACAATTAAGCACTCCCACCCCTAGAGCAATATCTGGATTATCAACTGCTGCCTGCATTACCGCAATACAGCCAATGGAATTTCCCACTAGAAACGCCGGACCACCAACTACTTCCCGGCAGAAATCAGCAATTTGTTGGCCCCAGGTTTCAAAAGTATAGGCAATTTCTACACCTGGGGTAGGTTTAGCTGAACCACCAAAACCAAGCAAGTCAATAGCATAGCAGCGACAACTACCAGCGAGTACAGGGATATTTTTGCGCCAGTGTCCCCAGGAAGCGCCAAAACCATGTACCAATACTACAGGCGGGCCTTCTTGGCCTTGGGCTTTATAGCAAATTGGCCAACCGCGCCATGTCCAAGTTTCAGGGATACTCATCAGATTTTGAATTTTATTGTTTGGATTAGATACAGTTAATATTTTGTAATAAATCTCGAATAAATGCTAACTATAGCATTTCCATTTCGATGATCAACTTAAAAATTTGGAAAAAGGGAACGGGGAACGGGGAACGGGTAAAAGGGAACAGTCAAGAAGGTTTCAGGAACTTTTTGCTATTAGCAAAACACTAATCTTTCGTTCATATCCCATTCAGAAACGCTATATATTCTCAACTTTTAGGAAGCAGTAAAATTATCACATCTGACTCCTAATTGCTATAGCAACAAAACAATATAAAATTAGTAAACCCTAACAAATACAAATACGGAAAATGTCAGCAATTTATACTACTTCAGTTTTGCCATTTATTGGTTCAGAAATTGAACCAAACTACCCTACAGCTAAAGTGGCAATTTTACCAATTCCTTATGAAGCAACTACCACCTATAGAAGAGGTTGTGCTAATGGTCCTGCTGCTATATTAGATGCCTCTCAACAGTTAGAATGTTATGACGAAGAATTAGACAGAGAAACAGGTTTAGAAGTTGGCATCTATACCCACGAACCTATCGCAGATACTCGTAATGGTAAAAAAATCTCACCATTGGATATGTTAAAGGTTACTCAAGAGACAGTAATCAAATTAGTAAATGATGGTAAATTTGTTATTGGCATCGGTGGGGAACATAGCATTACTAGTGGGATAGTAGCAGCTTATCGGGAAATATATATTGATGAGCCTTTTACTGTAATTCAAATTGATGCTCATGGGGATTTACGATATGAATATGAGGGTTCTATTTATAATCATGCTTGTGTAATGCGACGGATAATTGAGATGAATTTACCTACGGTACAAATCGGTATTCGCGCTATTTGTAAAGAGGAAGCAGATTTGATTAAGGAGAAGTCATTGACTGTTTTCCCTGCAAGGGAGATTGCCATTAAACCAGATTGGATGGAAAAAGCAATTTCAAGTATTCAGACTAAACGGGTATTTTTAACAATAGATTTAGATGGAATTGACCCAACATTAATTCCCGGAGTTGGAACACCAGAACCAGGAGGATTAAATTGGTATTCTTTGACCGTATTTTTACGGAAAGTATTTGAGTTATATGAAGTTATTGGTTGTGACATTATGGAGTTAGCACCAATAAATGATTCGGTAGTCTCCGAGTTTACCGCAGCTAAGTTAATCTATAAACTTATCGGATATCAAGCATTAGCTCAAAGCTGGTAAAAAGATGAGATATTATAGGAAAATATTTATTATGAATTAGGCAAACTTAGATAGGGATTAAGAGAAATGGCAGGCACAGAAATGGATAATTATGCTCCGGATTTTGAATTGCCAGGAGTGGATGATGAAGTTCATCATTTAGCAAGATATTTAGAAAAATTTCAAGTGGTTTGTGTGATATTTTTGAGCAATGAATGCCCAGAAGTAGATGCTTATGTTGACCGGATAAAACAACTACAAAAAGACTTTCAAGACCAAGGAGTAATTATCATTGGTATGAATTCTAATGATGCTACGATTTCTCCAGCAGATAGTTTTGAAAAAATGAAAGAATTTACAACTAAAAATGAATTGAATTTTCCCTATATTCGAGATGTGACTCAAGATGTAGCGGAAAGCTTTGGGGCCGAAAAAACACCCCAGGCTTTTTTGTTAGACCACGAAGGTAAGTTACGATATCGTGGCCTAATAGACGATAATGTTGATGACCCAATAGGAGTAAAAATACCTTATTTATCTCAGGCGATCGCTCAAATTATCCAGGGGAAAACTGTGAGTCCATCAACGACAGAAGCTAATGGTTGCTTGATAAAATGGCGTTAGTAATAGAATTGATATTAACTACTAAAAGCTAGGCTATGTATCCCTGGAGATGGGGAGGTTTTTTCTATCATTAAAGACTTGTTCTAATTTTGGTCATCTCCAAGATATGCCATTCAATCTCAGAACTTACAACTTTCCAGAGTCTGGGTTTTCATACCGTTTGACTAAAGCTGGCCCTCGCCTCCGCCTTCGCGAGGGTAGACTCCGGCAGGGGTTAGAAGTGATATTTTAATAACTTGAAACGTCTGTTTTACAGTAATTTCATCTTGTTATTTTACTTCATAAGTTACCAACTATTTGTGACATTTTTTAAGTGAATTGCTATCAATAGATGGAGATTTAAACACCAGTATAAATTTGAGAGAGACGGTCGGTCAAGACCTGTGTCTGTGGATGAGTAATACCAAATTCAATAAAGCTTGTTACAGTAAAATCCGGACACCAAAGGATAGGAATATTTACACTTGTTCTCTTTCATTCCTACCACCTGACACCTAAAACCTAACACTTATAAACCAACCAATGTAGCAATATTTTTTGAAAATGGTATAACCACCGACGGCCTCAGCAGAAGCAGGAAGTAAACATTAAAATGTCACTTATTGTGACGTTTTATATTGGTTTTATATAGGTTTTATAAAGCAGTAAGGGATGAAAATTTATACAGGATAAATAATAATTGAAAAATAGGGCTTAGTCACAATTTTTTCTAAAAACCTACCACCCAAAACCTACCACCCAAAACCTAAAACCTATTACCTATTACCTATTACCTGTTATCGTATGGTGGAAACAACTTTAGTTGAAAAAATACTCACAGCATGGGCACAGTTTATCAACGGGTTTTACTCAAGTTGAGCGGTGAAGCCTTGATGGGAAGTCTGGGCTATGGCATAGATCCTGCAGTAGTCCAAGGAATTGCTCAAGAAGTGGCCGAAGTTGTGGCCACAGGAATCCAAATTGCAATTGTTGTCGGAGGCGGTAATATCTTTAGAGGTGTGAAAGCAGCCTCTAAAGGTATGGACAGGGCCACAGCAGATTACGTTGGTATGATTGCCACTGTAATGAATGCTATAACCTTGCAGGATGCTCTTGAACAAGCAGGAGTACCGACAAGAGTTCAATCAGCGATCGCCATGCAGGAAGTAGCCGAACCTTATATTCGCCGTCGAGCTATTCGCCACCTGGAAAAAAACCGGGTAGTAATCTTTGGTGCTGGCTCTGGTAATCCATTTTTTACTACTGACACTACTGCAGCTCTACGAGCAGCAGAAATAGATGCAGAAGTAATTTTTAAAGCGACTAAAGTCGATGGAATCTATGATTCTGATCCAGAAAAAAATCCCCAGGCTAAACGTTACCATTCCCTAACTTATGGGGAAGTTTTAGCACAAGACCTCCGGGTAATGGATAGTACGGCGATCGCTCTTTGCAAAGAAAATAATATTCCGATTATTGTATTTAACCTTTCGGTCTCTGGTAACATCCGAAAGGCCGTCACCGGAGAAAAGATAGGAACTATTGTGGGAGGTTGTAATGAACCTAGCAGAAGCTGAAAGTAATATGAAAAAAGCTGTTGAAGCCACTCAAAGGTCTTTCAACACTATTAGAACTGGAAGAGCTAATGCTTCTCTTCTTGACCGAGTAATGGTAGAGTATTATGGTGCGCCTACTCCACTAAAATCCCTGGCAAGTATTAGTACACCAGATGCAACTACTATTACGATTCAACCCTTTGATAAGGGTAGCATTGGTCTCATTGAAAAAGCCATTAATATGTCAGACGTTGGTCTAACTCCTAACAATGATGGGTCTGTAGTGCGACTCAATATACCTCCACTGACCACCGAACGTCGCCAAGAAATGGTCAAATTAGCAGGCAAACTTGCTGAAGAAGGAAAAGTTTCTGTCCGTAATATTCGTCGTGATGCTATAGATTCAGTTCGTAAACAAGAAAAAAATAGCGACATCTCTAAAGATGAATCACGAGATTTGCAAGACGAAATTCAACAATTAACAGACAAGTACACAGCTAAAATAGATGAACTACTTGCTCTCAAAGAGAAAGATATTACCACTGTTTGATATTTCAGGAAACAAAAATTAAAAGTCAAAAATCAAGAGTTAAGTTAACACTATCTAGACAATCTGTGAAAAATTGAGTATCTTTAAAAAATACTTAGGTAATGGTAGGAACTCTTAACTTGAAATTAGGGACAGTTTGATAGATAAATGTTGGTAAAAATCAATAACTTATCTATTAAACCTGCCCCTAATAAATGACTTTTCCCATTACTAGTAAATTAGAAAAAATCAAGGTATTAAAGTTAAAAAAAATGTTTGATTGTATCATCGTAGGCGCAGGTCCCGCAGGTGGAACAGCAGCTTATCATTTAGCAAAGAAAGGACGTTCTGTTTTAGTAATAGAAAAAGAATCTTTGCCAAGAGTAAAAGCTTGTGGTGGTGGGGTATCTCCGGCGATCGCTCAATGGTTTGACTTTGATTTAAGCCCGGCAATTTCTGTTAAAGTCAGCAAAATCCGCTACACATGGAAATTAGAAGACCCAGTAGAAGCAGAATTGCCTGTTCCAATGTGGATGGTAAAACGAGATGTTTTCGATCATTTTCTGATTCAAAAAGCTCAAGCACAAGGGGCAGAGTTAAGAGATAAAACAGAAGTTACTGGTATTGAATTTAAAAGCGATCATTGGCAAGTTAAAACAAATACGGAAACTGTTACAGGTCGTTATTTAATTGCCGCCGATGGAGCTAAAGGTCCTATGGCAAAATGGTTAGGTTTTAAAGAGTCTAAAAAACGCCAAAGTATGGTGATAGAAGCTGCTAGCTCTGATGACTCAAATCAAAAAGTTAACTTTGAATTTGGCTCTGTGAAAAATGGCAATATTTGGAGTTTTCCCAAAGCAGATTCTGCTTCAATTAGTATTGCTACTTTTAGAGGAGGAGAACCAAAAAATCTATCCAAAGATTTGATGGAATATGCCAAACAAATTGGTTTAAATGTAAACCAAAATCAATTATTAGAACATCCCCTTTCCCTATGGGATGGAGATAAAAATTTGCATACTGAAAATGCTATTTTAGCTGGAGAAGCTGCCAGTTTATTAGACCCTTTATCTGCAGAAGGAATTCGCCCCTCAATATTTAGTGGTGTAAAAGCAGCAGAAGCCATAGATGGAGCTTTGGGAGGCGATGGAGATGCTCTGAAAAAATATACTCAGGTAGTCAACGAAGAGTGGGGTGCAGATATGGTTTGGGCAGGGCGTTTAGCAGGGGCATTTTATCGTTTTCCAAAAGTAGGTTATAAAGTGGGAGTTAAGTTACCTGCAGCTACGGAAGTAATGAGTAAAATTCTCTGTGGTGAGTTGCGTTATGCAAATGTTGCTAACCGGGCAATTAAAAAACTGAGTGGTAGTTTTTTACCAGGAAGAGGTTAGTTAAATCATTCATGGCTGAATATCTGAGATTCATCCAATTATCAGTTTTAACAGGTTAAACACAACCTAAAATCATGTCACTAAATACAAATTTGATTGGGTTAAACCGAAAATTATAAAAATGAATTCTCCAGATTTTTGATTAAGTTAATTTTCAGGGATAAAAATAGACAAGAATCAAAAAGTCAAGAAAAATAGGAAATAGTGAGTAGTCAAATTTCAGGTGTAATTCCAACTTCCTTACTACTCATTTTTTTTGTCTTTTTTTATAAACAAAACAATAAAGCACATTAATACTTTGAGGCAGTGCCAACTTATGAAAGTTTTATCAGACAGAGAAAGAGAACAAAAAAAATAAAAGAAAATATTATTAAAATCTTTGGTCAAACCTTACAGCAGTTTCGGAGTTAGTGAGGTACAAAATTTTATCACTTTAATAAATAGCTGAAGATAGATTAGTCTTCAACTATACCTCACCATCCTAAAAAGTGCTGTAATTATACCAATTACCAAAAATAATCCTTCACTAATTTTAGACTTCAATAATTAAATAGGGTTTGCTGATTAAATCTAAAAGCATTGACAGGTAAAAGTTTTAACCTTTTTAGGGATTGAAAAAGTACAAGCTTTTAACTCCAAAAGGTTCAAAAATTTAGCCTTTAATGCTAACTATGGCAGAAAAATTAAGGGACGATTCTTCATGCTACCTCCTCTATAACTCCCATTTCTCCTGACTCCTGTACGGGTAATTTCTGCTCCTACCCTTACCAAAATAATTTTTCAGTAAACCCTAAATACTTACACCAAATCCGGCTATCAAAAGCTACTTTTTCAAATCATTAAATTCCTCTCTAACCCTTCACCATAGCTGCTACTATATAGCAATCCCAGATGATTTTGGAGAAAGGTTCTGTATCAATCCTTTACAGTATCTAGAGTGCTTCTATATTTTCATTTCGGACTGCTATAGAGGTACTAATAACTATTAACTAATAACTGAAATGACCTTCAGAATAAACCTTCTTTAGAACGCCGGATTTATTATTATTAGTATTAGTAGAATAAGCGTGATGTTTTTAATAAAAGCAAGCTACTTCAACAATGAACAATGAATAATGAAAAATCAATAACTACCTACCGTGAATCAAAATTATAAAATCATTTTTTACTCAGATTTTTACTTAGAGGAATTTGATAAAAAAAATTAACACGCTCTGGAATTATAGCAAATTGAAAAAAGGGAACAGAAAATACCAATTTGTAGTAAACATTTATCATTCATTCTATCAAAATGGCATGATAAATCTATTCAACCGCTGCACAGAATTCAAAATTCAAACACAAAAAATCACAACATTAATTATTTAAAATGCCAGCCTTAATAAACTAGGAAGCAATGAGCCAATAGCGTGAACTATTCGATTAGGCTTTTCTGGCTCTGGAGGATTCAAACGTAAGTCAATAATTTCCACCAAATATTGTGATAATTCCTCACCTTCCTTACTACCTTTAGAAACAAAAATATCGCGAGATTTTTCAGCATCTGCAAGAGCAGCTTCCAGACTTCCCAAGTCAGCAAGAGCCATACTTCTTGCAAAATAAGCAGCAGCTAAATCAGACTTCATACTAATAGCTTGGTTATAATATCTAACAGCATCCTTATAATGTCCTGCCTTTGCTTCAGCAATTCCTAATCGATAAAAATCTTCAGCTTCACCCACATTAGATGGCATTCCAATAACACCTAACAAAAAAGCACTTTTTAGGTCAACACCTGTTAAATTAGCACCAGTTAAATAAGCACTTCTTAAATCTGTACCAGCCAAATTTGCACCAGATAAATTCGCACCAGATAAATTCGCACCAAATAAACTTGCACCAGCCAAATTTGCACCAGATAAATTTGCCCCTGTTAAATTTGCACGACTGAGATTAGCGCCACTTAAGTTAGCTCTCTGGAGATTAGCTCCAGTCAGATTAGCCAAAACTAAACCAGCACCGCTTAATTCACAATCTGCACATTGTTTGGTAGATAGCAAATTTTTTGTGTGTTGAAAATTCTCAGCAATGGCTGGAGCAAGAGGCCAAACTGTACTTAAAACTAAAACAGCAGAAAGGATTTTGAGTCTCATTTTCAAATCCTCTAAATTAAGGAGCATATTTTGCTGTTTATGTTAGCACCAAATTCATAAATCAGGCATACTCTATGACTGCTTCATAAAACCGATATAAAACGTCATAATGTGACATTTTACTGTTTACTTCCTGCTGTACGGACGTTGCATGCAACGTCCCTACGGGCCGTCGGCGGTTACTCATCCACAAGCATTCACAGGTCTTGCCCGACCGCATCTCTCAAATTTATACTCTCTCTTGCTCTTAGTCGGGAAGCAAGAAATAAGAAAAATACCATTTCTTATAGTTGGTACACAACTTATGTAAAAGAAAGTAAGTAAAAACTCCTATTGCGACATACGCAATAAAGCCACAAACTCCCTGAACATCGAAGAAAGTAAGTAAAAACTCCTATTGCGACATA
>JASJEE010000026.1 GCA_030064835.1 Microcoleaceae cyanobacterium MO_207.B10
TAATAACTTGGTGCCGGTTGGGAATAATATGGCTCTGGTTCATAATAACTTGGTGCCGGTTGGGAATAATATGGCTCTGGTTCATAATAACTTGGTGCCGGTTGGGAATAATATGGCTCTGGTTCTGGTTCCCAAGCTGGTTCGTAGTAAGGTTCAACATAACTAGGTGCAGCAGAATAATAAGGTTCTGGTTCGTAGTAAGGTTCGTAATATGGTTCTGGTTCGTAGTAAGGTTCGTAATATGGTTCAGAATAATATGGTTCTGGTTCGTAACTAGGTGCTGAATATGATGTTTGTGGAGAATAATTATCTACTGGAGCAGGTTCATATGATGGCTCATAGTCATATACTTCTATCTCCAAAACTGCCTCGGCTAAGACCATACCTCTACTCAGCATCCCTAAACTAGCTAGACAACAACCTAGCTGCATTAGCGATCGCTTACTCCGTCTCTCGGCAGTTTGCTGAGTCGGGACTTTAGTATGAATAAAATTTTGGTTGTGTTCTTGATTGTTTTCCTGTGGTTCGGTGTTAGACTTTACTGACAGGTTTTGGTTATCTGATACCATCATTTCCTCACACTATAATTGCTTTCAATTTAAAAATTTGACAGTTTATTTAATTAACCTTTCTTATACCAATTTCATAAACTTGAACTACTTAAGTAATTAGTAGCCAGTAGTCAAGAGGTACGATGAGTAGCCTTACCCCCGCCTACTCGGGGGCGTGCTTTTTGAATTTGGTATTAGAGATAAGTTTTTTTTCAAGTAGGTGGTTGGTAATACCGTTTCACGGAACTCAGAAGCTTGTCCCCGCCTCCGCGGGGGTCACAAGTCGAATTCGCTCGGTTAAAAACTTTGACCATAAAAAAGTTTCAGGCAATTATTTGACATTTAAACTTGGAAACTATTTGTGACATCCTCAAATAAAGTGAATTGGTATAACTAACTCCGGCTTAATTATTAATTAAGCTCCTACAGGTGGGCAAATCAAAATTTCCCAAACCTACCTCTAAGAATATTGGCCGTAGCCCAGATTGATTGTACCGGGTTTTAGGCAAATTTCTAAGGGAGATATTTGAGACTTGGTAAGGGGGATAGTTGAGCCTGGGTTAAGTTGTACCCGCAACTCTCCAGTTTTTGCCACCCCTACAACTTTACCAATACAATCTTCTACTAATACTTCTTGCCCAATATTAATCAGTAGTTGAGTATAAGAACATAAAATACTTTCTATTCCTGAGTCTAATAGTTGTTTAATGCCAGAGTTTAGTCCCTGAAAGACAATTGCAGCTAACATTTCTAGAGAGAATATTTCTGGTTGGGATTGTTTTTGATAATAGCTTTGCAGATTAATGCCTGTTTCTGGTACAGAATTAGCCCAATTAATTCCGACACCAATTACTGCGTGAGAAATTTTTTCCTTATTTACCCTGGTTTCTGTTAAGATGCCACCCAATTTTCGGTTTTGCAGAATCAAGTCGTTAGGCCACTTAATCTTAACTGGCAAACCATAATTCTGCAAACTAGAAGCTATTCCTGAAGCGACTGATAAGGTTAACTGAGAGGTTTGGGATATGGGAATATGGGGGGCAAATGCTACTGACATATATAATCCTCCTACTTTTGACATCCAGTTTCGCCCCCACTGGCCGCGCCCTCCTGTTTGTTGAATGGCAATGACGATGGTTCCTGGTGGCGCTCCAGAGTTGATTAATTGCCAAGTAGTTTGATTTGTTGATTCTAGGCTAGAAAATATATGGAGATTATTGGAGGTTGAAGTGGTTAAGTTTTTTGATACTCCCCGGATGTTTGATAAGTAGTTTATGAAATGTTTTTGACTAAATTCTGCTACTGACAATTTTCCTACTTTCTATATATATGGTGTTACAAGGTTTTGATTGATTAATACTACACAAAACATTAGGTGGGTAAATATTTAGCAATCTAGGCCAGTGTACATTATCAAATTCAAAAAATAACAGGGTTCTTTAGAGGGGTTGCGAAAAACAGTAAAAACAAGTGTGTTGCTGTGGGGAAAAGACTCAACTTTTCTACTGTTGCGGATGTAGCAATAGTCATCTCATTTTGTGAAGCAACCTAAATAAGTGTATTGCTGTGGGGAAAAGACTCAACTTTTCTACTGTTGCGAATGTAGCAATAGCCATCTCATTTTGTGAAGCACCTAAATAAGTGTGTTGCTGTGGGGAAAAGACTCAACTTTTCTACTGTTGCGAATGTAGCAATAGCCATCTCATTTTGTGAAGCACCTAAATAAGTGTGTTGCTGTGGGGAAAAGACTCAACTTTTCTACTGTTGCGGATGTAGCAATAGCCATCTCATTTTGTGAAGCAACCTAAATAAGTGTGTTGCTGTGGGGAAAAGACTAAACTTTTCTACTGTTGCGGATGTAGCAATAGTCATCTCATTTTGTGAAGCACTATCAGTATGAAAAATATATTAACTAGCTATTAGCTATCAGCTACTCAGCAAGAGCGCCTAAAAATTTGTGCATATAATTAAGCTTGGGTCTAAATCCCCGACTTCTAGCTTCTCGTCTAATTTTAGGAGGGGTAAAACATCCCCTTCTAAAAAAGTAAAGATGACCGCTGATTCCTGAACTGCTAGCAAGCGGAGCATTCCGTCAGGAAACGCTTTTTAATTTACAACGCTTTTCACCCAACCAAGTAGACCACAGGTATATAGCATCAATCATAAAAGTAAAGTTGTTTTGTCAAACAAATACTGCTAGTAAAGAAGGGCGTAGTAAAAATGTCAGAATAATATGTCTAAACTCCAAAGACCATTTTTAACCTCATGACTGTAGCTGACACTAATTCACAAAAATTCAACCAATATGACCAACTTTTAGGTGAAAACAATGTCACCTGGTATTGGCAAGAATGGCAAGGATTACCTTACCTAACCTGTAGCCTTTTAGAAACTTGGCCTCATGGCTTTTTTACCCATCATTTTTGGCCTCGCACGCCAGCAAAATTGGTGGATGTACTTTATCCTACTGCTGAGGTATATCGTCTCAAACAAGTGCATGGCAATACTGTACTTACGGCAGGAAAAGACACTCAGATACAGCCCCATCACCCTGAAGCCCAACAAACTTATGCCGAAGCTGATGGTCTACTAACTGAGAAACCAGAACAAGCAGTGTGGGTGTGTAGTGCTGACTGTGTACCTGTTTTAATTGCGGATCAAAAAACTAGACAAGTGGCAGCAGTTCATGCCGGTTGGCGTGGTACGGCTGCTAAAATTGTCCCGGTAGCATTGGCAGGTTTTCAGGCCCAAGGTAGTCAATTATCTGATTTGATTCTTGTTCTTGGCCCCGCTATTGCTGGAGAGGTTTATCAAGTTTCTGAAGAGGTGGCTGCTCAAGTGGGAGCAACTATTGTGCCAGAATCGACAAAAGCTACAACCAGAGAAATATTAGATTTTCTTGATCGCTTACCTATTTCTCCAGTTTCCTCCGATCCTGAGCCAGAAAAAGTGCGTTTAGATGTCCGCCTGATTAATATTTTACAGTTAGAACAGTTAGGTATAACTTATCAACAAATGGCGATCGCCCCTTACTGCACTTACCAAGAACCGGATTACTTTTTTTCTTATCGGCGTGAAAAAGTTAAAAAAGTTCAGTGGTCAGGAATAGTTAGTATAACTAAAAGTGATGATGATAAATAATTCTTGTTTTTTAGGATAGTTCAAAATGGATAAAATTTGGAGTTATCTTGAGCTTTGTAGAGAGATTACGCTTTTGTACAGAGATTAAGATAAGTAGTTACGCAAAATGAATTGTATATTTTTTGTTGAGGTTAAGTAGGTGGGGCAAATTATTTTTAATCTACTGAGCAAAGTATACAAATATATTTTTCCCCTACTCCCTACTCTCTACTCTCTACTCCCTACTCCCTACTCCCTACTCCCTACTCTCTGAAAAATGTTAAGTTAATTTTGCACAGGTACTTACTTGTATAGTTAACTGGGCATCCTTGTTTAAAGTGGATAAGATTAAAATATTAGAATCCGCCGTTTTTGTCATAGTCTAAACAATTATTAATAAATTGCAATGAGCAATCAAAGTCATTATCAACAACTTGGTATCACCGAAGATGCTTCTTTTGATGAAATTCAAGCAGCAAAGGAACGTTTGAAGCAACAGAATAGTAACGATCAAAAAGTTATGGAAAATATTGAGGCTGCCTATGATGCGATTCTCATGGATCGTTTACGGTTACGTCAGGAAGGGAAAATTAAAGTGCCTGAGCGTATCCGGTTTCCAGAAAGGGTGACAAAAAAAGCTCCTGATAATTTGACTCCGGGACCTACAGGTAAAGGGCCAGAGTGGCTACAAAAGTTGATTGATACTCCCAGTCAAGGTGATATTTTGTGGCCAACAGGTATCTATGTGGTTTTGGGTGCAGTTAGTATTTTCTCTGGTGTGAGTCAAAGTTCTATATTGCAGCTAACTTTGGCAGTGGGTGTTGGTTGTTGTCTTTATTTTCTTAATCGTAAGGAAAATAAGTTTGGCCGTGCTGTATTAATGACAGTTGCGGCTTTAATTATGGGGTTGGTTTTAGGACAAATACTTAGTTCTCTGGCAATTGGTTTGACAACAGAAATATTTATTACTTTGGTAACATTTTTTGTACTGTGGATGGTTAGTTGCTTTTTGCGTTAATTGTTTTAATTAAGGTTTGCTGAAAAAGTATTTTGGTGGAGGGTAGTAGTCAGGATAAATGGGAGTTATATAGGAGGTTTTAGGAAGGATACTCCCTGAATTTTTCTGCCCTAGTAAGCATTAAAGGCTGACTTTTTGAACATTTTGGAGTTAAAAGCTGGCACTTTTTCCAGAGCTAAAAAGGTTAAAACATTATACCTGTCAATACTTTTAGATTTAATCAGCAAACCTTAGTTAAGGAAGATGTAAAAAGGAGGAAGAAAAACTCATAGATTACAGAGGTTTTCGTTTTGGTAGACCACAGTAGGAACGTTGGATTCAACGTCCCTACTGAGTTTTGTTTATGGCTCCGGTGGTTCATCAAGAGCGAAAAGCGCTGTAATACTATTTTGAAAAAAGAATGTTACGAATAGTAAGGGCGATAAAAAGATTTTATCAGAGATGTTCTTTTGACAAAAAAGATGATTTACGGCCTAAAAAATGGTATTAAAGCCATTCCTATGCGACTCCTGTACGGGCGATTTCCTGCGGAATGCTCCTAATTACACGAATCGCCCCTACGACTCCTGACTCCTAAAAATTACCCTAGATATTTCTAGCAAACATTTATCAAATTGGTATAAGTCATGCTGTTTTTATCCTAAATCTGGTGTTGCTGAGTCAAGCTATGATGCCTATATTTCATTTGATCAAATATTAAGTTGTTTTCAGTTAATATGTACCTTCGCCATTCAATAAAAATCATAGCCAAAATCAGCAACCTCCTCAATCTTTACTTACCAAAAAATTCTGGTCTAATACCAAATTCAATAAAGATTGTTACATTAAAATCCGGACACTCTTCGGAGTGGAATATTTACACTTATTCTATTAATACCTACCACCTACCACCTAAAACCTACAACCAAGCAATGTAGTAATACTTTATGAAAATGGCATAAAGCCTCCTCTTTTAAGGGGATAAAAAAAGAGGATATTCCAAATTTCAAGCCTCTTGCTTTCCTACGGAATGCTGCGCCAAAAGCTAATGGTACTGATAACTGAAATGACCTCCTTATCTTCATCAAAATTCAGAAATTTTATGATGATTTATTAATTGTCCAGAAAGGAAACTGTTGAGTTGGTTCTAAAGTAACTCCACTAATATTTTTCTGAGCAAATACATAATCTTTATCTAACCATAGGGGAATAAAAGGAACATCTTCTGCCAGTAATTCTTGAATCTCTAGGAAAATACTTTGACGTTTTTCTGGGTCTTGTTCCTGTCTTTGTTGATCGATTAGTTGATTAATCCGATCGCTATAATAAAATGAGCCTTGAAACTGACTTGCTCCTTCTTCGCAACCTTTTTCTTCAGAACCTTTGCCACAATCTAAAAAAGGTTGGATATAGTTATCAGCATCAACAAAATCTCCATACCAATCTAAAATAAAGGTTTGATATACTCCTTTATCCAAGTTTTTAAAAGCAGTTGCAGATTCTACACTATTTGCTTCTAACTCCATTAAACCATCTAGTTTCTGTTCTACAGATGCTTTTAATGTACTAGCAATTAATCCTTTTTTTGTGGAGTTAGAAGCATACCAAATTTCTATTTTTGCAGGATTATCTTGAGAATATCCTGCCTCTTCTAATAACTCCTTGGCTTTGGCAAAATTTCCATCTCCATAATTTTCTTCAAACACTGGTTTATATCCATCAAATTTAGTTGGGATGAGGCTATAAACTGGTTCGGCTTGTCCTTGTAAAACTCGTTCATTTAATAATTTTCTATCAACAATAGCTGCTAAAGCTTGTCTAACTGCTTTGTTATTCAAAGGCTCGGAATTTAGATTTAAAACTATGTAATTAACTGTTTTCCCATCTGTAGCAATTACTTTCCATTGTTGGCGTTCAGCTTCCTGTTCCAAATTAGTAATTTGGTCTGGATCAAGAGATAAATAAGCTACGTCTATAGCACCTGTTTTAAAAGAATTAAATAGGTTAGCTGAACTGGAAAATATTTGGATGTCAACTCCTTCATTTGTGGGTTTTTCTCCCCAATAATTTTCAAATACATCTAATCGTAAAACATCGGTGCCATACTCAGCTAATTTGTAGGGTCCAGTACCTACAAACGTATCAGGTTTAAATTGACTTTTACCTATAGTATAAGCTTGAGGTGAAACAGCACAAAGACCAGAAAATGCTAATAGAGGAGTGAACGCAGCAAAGGGTTTTTTTAATTTAATTGTTAACTCATATTCTCCTGTAGCTGCTGTTGACTCCACAGTATCAGCTAATAGAGTAGAAGGTGGACCACCATTTTCGATAAAACGTTTTAAAGAAAAGGCCATGGCTTCAGCGTTGAAGGTAGTGCCATCGTGAAAAGTTACGCCCTGACGAATGGGGATCGTATAGGTAGTGCCATCGTCACTAATTTTAGGCATTTCTGTGGCTAGTTGGGGTACAAGTTCTGTTGTTCCTAGTTTGTAGCCGTAGAGGCGATCGCCTAAATTATAGAGTAAGTTTCCAGAGATTACTTCATAGGCATCTGCGGGGTCAACAGTACGAAGTTTTAATGTTGTGCCAATTGTAATACGATTTGTGTTAGTGTCTGTAGGGGGGGAATTATTGGGGTTATTCTGAGGCTGGCTACAACTAATGACTAGGAAACAGCAAAGACAAAATAAACCCAAAAATTGAATAATGGACTGCCAAGAATGATTGACTGAACTAGATAATTTATGTTTGACCAATTTTATTTTTTACCTCTGTAATTTCTAGATAATTTTACAGTTTCTTGACTGACATTTTACCAAGATTGGGTGATTTATTTATTTATACTGGGCGTTGCACAGTGACGAATGATTCTGGATTTTCGATACATGAATTTGGGATTAGGGAATTACTAAAATTATTAGAAATAATTATAGCAATATGATTTGATTTGTGAGATATTTGAGACTTTTAGGGAACAGGGAATAAGGAATAGGGAATAGGGAATAGGGAATAGGGAATCAGGAAAAAATGTAGATTCCGAATATGATAAATTTTATATTCTCTACTTTTGAGAAAAAGTTAAATTCTCACATCTGATTCCTGATTGCTATCGTTATATCGTGTCTCTTTGAATAACGACAATAAAAAAATTAGGGAGTAGGAAGTAGGGAGTAGGGAGTAGGAAACAAGGAAAAAATATTCTCTTAAGAGAGAAGAACATTTTGATTATGGCGATCTTAAATGAGACTTGATATTAATGGCTTTTTGTCAAAGTCGGAGCCAATTTTTTGCAGTATTATTCCATCATTTGTAATCTCTTAATTTTGGTTAATAGAAAAAAAAGTTAAGAATTATCACAGGGCTTATATGAGTCTAGAGGTTAATGTTTACAATGCAATTGCATATAGTTCTTTAAATTAGAAAGTCTATGTCCAGCCACCAAAAACCTCACAAAAATTTTAACTTTGAAGAAATTTATACCTGCCCTGTATGCTATCATGGCCAGATTTCAGGTATAACTTTAATGGATGCTTTTTCTTGTAACTTTTGTAACCATATTTTTACAGCCGATCTGGTAGAAAAATCACTAAAAATAGCAGATAGTTATTCACCTCTGGTATGGCGTTGGAATGGTAGAAGATGGGAAGGAAATCATCCTAATATGAAATGGAGTTGGGCAATTAAGTTATTGGCAGTTGCATTTGTTTTATTACCTACTACATTAATGGGATTAGCTGCTTACACTTTTCCTCCTATGCCTGGTAGTACATTGTGTTGGCTGCCAATTGTTTGGACGGGGTTAACATTTATATCTCATTTAATAATTATGGTTAGTCTTGTGATTTCTTACTATCAATTTCCTCTTAAGTTGTACTTACAATCAGTCGGAAGAAATATGTGGTTTAGTATATTACCAGAAAGATCCTAAAGTTAAGAGACTGTTTGTTATTTCAGTTATCAGTTATCAGTTAACAGTTATCAGTTAATAGTACCTCTGCAATAAGGAGGCTTTAAATTGGGAATATTCTCTTTCTTTATCTCCTTAAAATGGGAGGCTTTAGAAGAGAATTTTTCGGTAAATATATTCCTAAAATATATTCCTATTACCGCTACGCGGAATTCAGAATTCAGAATTCGAGAAGTTTTGATTGGTAAGGCTTTGAGCATTTTGTCACTGGTTACTTAGGGCTGGCTGAATAAAGCTATAAGTTAGGATAGCTAAGGCTTTCATAGCTTTTTATCTTCAATTTATCTTCTAGTTATTCGCTCTTATTGGCCTCAAAATCCGAAAATTTGCTGCTGAAATTCCAGAAAATTTCAGCACATAAAATGGCTGAAACCGTCGCCTGTTTCCCCCCATCTCCGCGTCTGGTGCCTCTCCCCCTCCCCGTGTCCTAGCCCTACCAACCAATTTTTTCAGCAGACCCTACTTATTTCCGCCTTATTTCCGCCATCCTTTACTATAGCAATCCGCACATAGGTTGCGGGTAATTAAAAAGTAAATAAAAAAGTTGAAACTCCCACCTGTTAACTGTTCCCTCTCCCCTCTTCCCGAAAAAGCAGTAAGATTTTTGCCACGAATAAAATAGGATTGCTATAGATTTTTAATAGATAAATAGTTGTCTTGATTTATTCCTCCCTGTTCCCTATGTCATTTTTATATTTCCTGATACATTCAATCTCTAATAAATAGGGAAATTAATTTTCAAGCAAATCATCAAATATATACTCTTTAAATCAAATAAGTCAAAAGTAATTTTTTTTTCTGATTACAACTAAAAAATTAGCTAAACATTTAGGTAAAAATAGCATTAATTAGAACATCAGTTAAATTCATAGTTTCCATGTCACCAATAGTAACAGTATTACAAATATCAAACTTAGCACCTAATTTTTGTAAATCATTATCTAATAATTCAAAAAACTTAGTTACTTGAGGTTTATTTCCTACCTGAATAAGTGAAATGCCTAACTCTTCACTCTGGGGCAAAAAAGGAGATGCTTATATACGCATTTCCTAATCTTTTTAGGTAAATTGTAGCGATCGCTTAATCACTACAATTGGCCTTTTTAAGCATTGGCCACAATCTTCTTAGGGCCAAACTAATAACTTTAAAGGCAATTAAAGTTTTAAATCCTTTAGCTTTCTCACTAGTATCAAGTCCTGGGAGTTCGACATTCACACCAGACTCAGCAGCCAAGATTAAAGCTTCTTTGCTCTGGATTGTGGCAAGCTTCACAGCTTTAATTTGTAGTAATGCTGGACTGTTTGGAGTCTCAGACATTGAATTCTCAGTTTTAGCGATCGCCTCAATTTGCTTATCAAAGTATTTCGTTAAAGCCTGAACTTTCCCTAAACTTCCATCACTAGAATATTTATTCAAAAGTTCATCATATTTTTTTCCTAGTTCCTTCCCAATTGGAGAGGCCGGACGAAACTTAGGATTGACTATACATTGCCGACACCACAACAAAAGCTGACTTCTAGCTTCAGAACTGCCAGAATTTCTAAAATACTGCATATCTCCTGACTGGTGTTGTTCTCTTCCCATTCCCAAGCGCCGTTTAAATGCAGCCTTACCAGAAAACCTAGTAAGTGGATAGATTTGAATGAGAATAATTGCTCGAAGTTTGTAATTAAAGTTAAATTCATCAAACACCAAGTTGTAGCTTTTAAAGACTTGACTATTAACTAATTCAATTAACCTTGAACGGCAATCAAATTCTAATTGATGTACCACACATAATAACCAACTAAAATTTTTGGTAAACTCAGAAATTTCTACACCATATTTTAGTAAGCAGCTTTTAGCATACTTGTTTTTCCAGTAATTATTTTTGCGAACTAAAAGCCTGGGATAACTAGCTAACCAAACAAATAACGGTTCTAAACCATCCTTAACAGAGGGGTGCGAATCGGCATTTGCAGCTTCTGGGAATTCCTCTGTTAGTTGTTGTCTGATTCTATTGATTAAAGGAGATTGAACTCTAATCAGAGAATTCATCTGATAATAAACATTTCTAATCTCAGCAACTGGGTAAGATTGGAAGTCTAAAAAATATTCTAATTGTTGCCAATGACTCCATGTATAAGCAGCTAAAGCTAAAGCATCAGCTTGGTCATTTTTGTTAGGAAGTCGTTCAGAACGCCTGGTAAAAACTGACTCTTGATGACCCACCCAACGAACTTCCACGTCAACATAATTAGCGACAATTGCCCAAACTTTAGCATAGTGAATTCCAGTAGGTTCGAGTACCAAACAATCAGCTTTAACTTTTGTCTTGGCCAGGTCATGCTGACCTAATAAATAAGTCTCAAAATCAGCTAAACTTAATTTATTGGCATGAAAAGTCAAGGGGTCTGGTTTAGTCTTTGAAAACTTCCGTTTTTCACTGCTAAATATTTGCTTGAGTTTTCCTGGTTTTTCAACTAATTCCCAACAAACCAGAGAAGACTTGCAAACATCCCCACCAATTATTCTCATATTTAATTATCAAGGTTCATGTTTTGGGTTTTAATAGCTGTTTTAAACTGGTATTAATAGCTCAGGAATCACCCGAAAATGATTAATTCAATTCACTCTTAAAGCTTCTACCAGCTTAAGCCAAAAGTAAGGTAAACTCAGGAAGAGTTAAAAACCTAAAAGGTTCACTTCGCCTATAAAGTTTGCGCCTTACTAATGACTTAATCAACTGCAAGTTTTACCCCACAATCGACGGTTTTGGGAGCTACCCATTACCGCGACTCTCAGGCGTGAGAGTTTCTTGGGAATTTCACCCAAACAACTTTACCCGAACCTAGTAAAGTGCCCTAACAATTAGTTAGTCGTCAGGCGGTTTCGTGAGTTGTTGCTCCTAGTAATAGTTGAGCTAATACTTTTCCTGTTGTAGTTTTTGGTGAAAAATAGGTTTTATAACACCTAGCAAAATCGTCATAAAAATATTTTTCACAAAGTTCTTGAAAAGCATCTATTCTTGGGTCAGTTAGCCAATTAATAACCAGCAATGAATCTTCAGCCTCCAAGACTAAACCTGCGGAAATAATAGTATCTATGTTGACACCGTTCCGAGAATCACCATATGAACCTTTGTAGTCAAAAACAATAAAACTTCTATTTCCTACTGTTTGTAGAAACGGAAAACTATTCATGTTTTACTCCTTCTAAACAAACTAAATTAAATCGCACATATTCTTTAAGTTCCTCAAGATTGGGGCCGTGCATTGCTATCCGTTTAGGACTGAATATTTCAACAGCTTTAACGTTTTCTCCTGGGTACTTTTCAATAGCGATCGTATAGTAATATATGCCATCCTCCAAAACTTCTTTTCCAACTTCTGTCTTTAAAAACAAAAGATTGAAATTTCTCTCAAAGCAAATACTGTCAATGCTCAAATCTTCTCTTAAGTGAATTGAGCAATAACAGTTTCTACCAGTAAGAAAAGGGATAGATATTTGAGGGTCTTTTCTGTCAAGGAAAAAGGTAGTTATTTTATCAACTACCTTTATCAACTTATGCCACATATATTGTACTTGAAAACCTCCTAAAACTCGTCGTATTTTGCTTCATCTACTTTGGTTTCACTTTCCAATTGTTGGTTATGAACTTCAGCATTAGCTAAGTCTAATAAAACCTTCTGATACTCACTCCAACAGTTGGCAAATTCTGACATTTGCTTAAGTTTTTGATAGCGGTCTTCGGCTGTTCTTAAAGCTTCCAAAAAGTTTTCTTTCAGGAAAATCTTTTCCTTTAACTCCTTGGTTCTTTCTAGTAGTAAATGCCATTTTTTCTGCATCTTGACGAGCGCTTGTTCACCTACATTTCGTCGTAATAAATCCATGCAATCTTTATAGCTGTCAGGCTTACCATTACTAGCAATTATGGCAGCTTGTTCGGCTGCAAATTGAGCAGCAGTTTCAATAGTATCGCCTTCTTCTAAGACAACGCGAACTGAGCTTCGGACACTTTCATAACTACGCGGTTGGTAGGTGACTCCGATTTCAATTTCTGATACTTTCATTTAAGGTTTTAACTCCTTTGTCTAATACATCATTAATTAGTTTTTGCAGTTCAGGTCTGTTGTGTTTAAGCAATCCTTTCAATTTGTTTGTTACTGCTTTAATCGTTCGGTTCTTGGGATGAAAAATTAACCATCCAGACAAAATCCAACACACTGACAATACCTCTACTGGGTATAGTTCTATGTGAATTGGTGGTGATTTTTGCAGACAACAAATTAGTCGGTTGTACAATTCTTTGTAATTTACTTCCATAAGTGTCCCTGGTTAGCAGTGTTTAACTGTGATTTATTTGGCCCTTTTTAGTGCTGAGGTGGCCCTCTGATACCTAAATAATTAGGCGATCGCTTACCAACTACCACACGGTCAAAAGCATGACTAATAATGGTTACAAGAGCTTTGGTGCAATATTGGGTCAGCTTTGGTTCAGCCTTTAACCCATAGTTAACCTGACTTAGTAACCTGACTTTTCCGTACTTTTTCTTACTTCTAGTACGACAGTTGGGGCGGGGGAGGGAGTGGATAGGTCTAGGTGTTGGAACTTTTTGGGCCTGATTAACTTTCCAGCAACTAAAGAAGTAGACCATCAAAGATTCTGTGGGGAACGCTTCGTTTTCCACCACCTCCGAAACCTCCATAACTTCCACTACAGGAGTTTCAGCACATTCAGGGATTGCCAGAACAGCCTTTTGCGCGATCGCCTCATCAATGGCCTTGATAATTGGTAAATTTGGGTAAGTATAATCGCTATAAGCTCTCTCCCAAGTCTCTCGCTTTCTCAGGTCGCCAAATTTTTCCTTAATCTCTAGGTGAGAGATACCCAAATTCGTAAAAAACTTGCGATACTGCTTAACTGTCTGGGGATGTGTCATAATGTTTTTGATTTTTAACCGAGTTTTCTTTTAGTAAGAGATTCAGGTCATCAGTCCATACAACCTCTGCTTCTCGGTTGACTGGTTCAACTCTAGTATTTTCACTAGGCTCAGAGTCTTCAGATTCTGGACTTGAATCTTCTTCGCCTCCTACATAACTATTCATAAAATCTTCTAATACTGATTCAGGGTCACGATTCAATTCTTTAGCCTTTCGTTTAAATTCTTCCCACTTCTTCTTACTGACTTGAATTTTCACTTTTTCATCCTTTCTCTGGGGATTTACTAAGAAATTAATTAGTCCAGCCGTGATTTTTTTTCCAGTAGCTTCACTATATTCAAGAACCCACTCCCAAGAACGAATAATGTCAGGCTGGCCAAAGCTGTCTTTAAAAAATGTTTGTGTTAAAGCTATTGCTTGGCTGACATTAGAAGGCACTTGCTGGAATCCGTTACATAATAATTCCCATCCAATTTGAGCAGCCAAAATAGTCTCTAAACAGCGATGATAGGACTTGATATAAAACCTATCGCAATAATCTTTAAAGCTATAGACTTTCTTCTCTTCATACAGCCTTTTGTACCTCATAGCTCCCAACTTCATACCTTCCTGGATATAAGCATGAGCGTCTCTAAACAATCCACATTCAAAGTCGTCAAAATCAGCTCTAATATGGTTGCCTGGTTCTAAGACATAGTTCTCCCAAGTAGCGGTACAAGCTCGTGCCCACTCAGGAAGTTCAAGTTCTTCATAAGGAAATTCAAATCCCATCGGGTTGTCTGGGGATTGTCGTGGCTTCATGGATAATTTAGTAAATAGTCTAAGTAAGGGGAGGTGAAATGTAGTCAAACACCCCCCGGTCGATAAAAAGGTAGAAACGACCTTTCTGCGTCAATTGAGAAAAAAAATAACCTATGTTCAAACGCTTCGCATAATCCGCTGGTCCGTTAGGCACTCACCTCCTTTTAGGCCAAAATTGTAAGAACCAGTTTTCCTGGTGCATAAAACTATCTTATATAAGATATTTCCATTTTGTCAATGATTTATATAAAATATTTTATATAATATTGTTGTATCCTATATAGGGAAAAGGACATGAATAAAAGACATGAAAAAGAGCAAACACAAGGAACATGGGGAGTACAAGGCGATAATGTCGGCAAGCCTGACAACAGAAGCAGCTCAGGGCCTAATGAACATAGCCGACAAGATGGGATTGAGTCGTTCAGCACTTCTGGAGAAAATAGGACGGGGGGATATCCCGCTGGAGTGTTCTTATCCCAAACAGTTGGGAAAATCATTGACCGTCTAATAGATTCTTGGCGCGATCGAGAAAAAGAAGCGTCTGATTGTTTGGAGTGGTATCAAAATCAAATAGAAAAATGCCAGGAAGAAATAAACAGCTTAGAAGATATTAAGGCGGAATTAACAGAAAAACTAGAACATTAAATTGTCACAGAAAAGCCGATCGCAGCAATGCGGTCGGCAATTTTATGCCATGAAACTACTAGACGACCGTTGGGTTCGCGTCACCACTGGCGACCATGAAGGAAAAATATTCCAACTCCACCACTACCACAAAAAACTCGACGCCGCTTACTTCCCAGGAGATGACGGTGCCCTACTCAGCCTCGATGAGCTAAAACCCATAAACCCACCATTTCCATACTGGCGATCGAGAGGTGAAGGCCAGGTGTATCGGTACTCTGAATATGACTTTGATAGATGTGACCTTTTGCCCATAGGAGAGCAAATATCAAAGTCTGCTGGGAGAGTGCTAAAACTAAAGACCCATATCAAACTCTATAAAACAGAGTTTAAGAAGTCCAATAAAAGTCGGGCCAGATATGATGTTTTTAGCGATCGCCACTACAAATATCTAAACAAGGAACTCCAGGAAGAGTACAGACTGCAACAATTCCTTAGACAAGTAGTCCCTTATGTGCAACCTCAGCCTGAGAAATTGGCAGAGTTAGAAGAGAAATACATAGGGGAAAACCCCCATCTCACGGGAGGAAATATTGCCTCCCCGCCACGGGAGGAAATATTGGAAACAACGATATACCAAGAAAAACAAATATTTCCTCCCACGGACTTACCAAAGAAAAAAGGTGGTAGACCTCGTGGGAGGAAAAACTCCAAACCTGCCAGTGGATGGGTAGATATCCGTAGAAACAAAGATGGGTCAACAACTGCTTACTACTGCCGAGAAAAGTTTTTATGGGCCACAAAAAAAGACAAAATCCCCAGCAGCAAACTTCCAGCACTTGAGAAGGCCATAGAGGAAAATTACGCGATCGCACAAATTGAAAAAGATATTTTGGAGCTGTGAAACTATGAAGTATGCAAAGTCCATTTTGTTGGCCGGAGAATATATAGATGCAGAGACGGCCACCTATGACGACTATAAAGATTTGTTAATGACCTGTCCATGTTGTGAGTCCCCCGTTTTTCTCTGCAAAGGATTTGACCGCCACTATAAAAGTGGGAAAGTTGTCAAAATTCTCTCAACTTGGAAACATTATTCTGATAGAGGGGTTGAGGGGATAGCAGAATGTGAAGCACGTTCTCAGTATCGACCCCAAGATGTGGAACAGAGAAATACTGTTGCCAGGAAACAGAGATTTAAACTTTACCGCACCCGCCTGTGGGATTTAATCGCTTTGTCTCCGTTTGTAAAAGGACTTGAAACCGAAAAACACATACGCACTTTACTAGAAGATGGAGTCACTCACTGGTTTGTCAATCGAGCAAGTAAATGTTTCCGTGATGAAAGAATTTTCCCTGACATCTATAGCGAGATTGACATGAGATGTAATCACGCTCTAAACAATATCCCAAAGAAAGATAAGTTGTCTACCTACGATGAAGCGTTAATAGCAATACTCCGAGATTCAAACCTGGAGTATCGCAAGCAAATAGCGGCTGAAGCAATGAAATTCTGTTTCAGAAATTATTCAGGCAATGATTTGAAAAAACTGACAGCTTTTGCCATGCCGGAGACTTTGCATAAGGATATACTCAGGTGGACAGAATATCTTATCGAAGGACTTATAGAAGATGCACCACTCCGAATTCAATCAGAAATAATTGAGATGTACAATTCCACGCCAGGAAAAGTGATGGAATTGATAGAAGGTTCAGTTGGAGGAAATGAAATCACCAAAAATAAATTTGCCAACGCATTATCAGGTTTAGTCCATGATCTATTTGGCAACATGGCGGGTTTATTCCTTTCGATTCCCTGGTTAGAAGAGCTTAAAAAGTCTTCCAGCAAATTAAGAGATTAAGATGTTATCATTAGTATGAAGGGATAAAAATTCCCTTCCTAGAATTTCTCCAGAAGCACAGAGGTGGAGAAATTCTAGACATCAAAAAGAGCGACTTTGCTCTTTTAGATAAATCAGCAACATACTTCCAAGGTGCTAGAACCCATACCATTACGCTTTCCTATAACTATTCTGAGGTTTGCCTGCTATACCCTGGGTTGCTAAAAAAGTTATAATTAGCTAAATCAGCAACCTGAAGCAATGAAAAATCAAGGCCACGGAAAAGCAGAAATTTTAAGCAATCAAGAATTTGAAAAGATTTACTCAGCATTTAAATCTAATCATCATAAATTAATCTGGCAGATACTTAGATACACGGGTGAAAGAGTCAGTGCAGTTTTACATCTAAAAGTCAGTGATGTTTACTTTGACCCAATAACATCTGTACCGCATCGCGAGATAACTTTTAGAGCATCTACCAGGAAAGCAACTCCTGACGGTAAAAGGTCAACTCGCCAGGTCCCGATTAGTCGCGCGTTACATGGAGAGCTGCATAGTTATTATCCACCTCCTACTGGCTGGCTATTCCCAAATAAACCAGGAGGTGTTTATCCTATAACAAGGCAAGCTTACGATAAGGCTTTTAGAACAGCATTAGTAATAGCAGGATTAAGCCGTCGGGGATTCAGTTTGCACTCACCGCGCCGAACGCTGATAACTAGATTATCCCAGGAGGGTTATCCGTTGGCAACTATCAAAGCTATCACCGGACATAAAAGCATTCAGACATTACAGGGGTATATTACAGTTACTCCGGCAGAAGTATCTAAAGCATTGGAGGTGTTGTAATGTGTGGTTATTCTTTATGATAGCGCTACACTTGCATGGATAAAAAAAACAAGATTTTAACGAAAAATCAATACTTTTACCCATGAAATAAGATGGGTTATTATTGTTGCATTAGAAAAGTAAAACCACCTCTAAGTTTCATTAGACAAATCAGAGCTAGAATTTTCTAGTCTGCGTTGCTTAATTAATGCCGTAGCTTGAGAGTTGATTTCTGAAAAAAGCAGGTTACAAACAGCATTAAATTCCTCCGGATTGCCAGACTTACTTGCTATCTCAGACAAACTCCCTAAACCAATAACTGTACCTAAAGGAATATCGCTAGTATCAAGGTTGGGTCTGCCATCTGAATTAATCATCCCTGTATATCTTCCCATGTGACAAACCTCTACCAAGATTTCAGGTATATTGAAAGCAGCTACAGGTGGTAAATCAATTTGTACTCGGAAAAATCTTTCGGGTTTATTATTTTGGATATATTGCTGTTCTTCTGGTGTCATATTTCCTCTGCTGATGTTATGTTTTTCCTTTTCAAATATCTGTTTTTTTAGCTTACAGTAACTAACTTATGGACGTAACTACTCCGTTAGTTACACCAATAGTTTTAGAATCCGACGATGTAAAAGTTCCAGAAACCCCAACGGCTATGTTTACAGGTAAATTTAAATCAATTGAATCTCTGTTAAATTTAGCTATCAGGACATTGTTATTTGATGTATCTTTCCCTTGAAAAATAATACTTCTGTTCCCTGAAAAAACTTGTATATAAATATTATCGCCATAGCTTCTGATAGCTAAATTTCCTTGATTATTTTCAATCAAAGAGAGCCCTATTTCTAAGTCTCCTACTTGAACTTTACTGGCAAAAACCTCTCCACTAATTCCCGCACCTCCATTAACAATTAAGGCTCCGGTCGTTGTTGAGGTTGATGGTGTTGCAGCCGAAACGTTTACATTACCTGTAATAATTCCTCCTGAAAGCTGCAAATATTTACTCCCTTCTGCAATTTCACCCGCTCCTGAACCAAAATTCACTATCCGGTAATCACCATTTTCATCCAAAAAAACAGCACCATCAGCAGCAGTCAGAGCAATTAATTTTTTTAAGCGATCGGGAATGTCTTTTATACTATCCCAAAGAACTTTGACTGGATTAAATACTTGCATTAACTTACCACATCAACAACTAAATCAGCCGTACCACCTTCACTCCACCCAGAAAGTTTAGCCTTGCTGGATTCTAGACTACTAGCAGCAAACCCACCAGGTTCAACCTTTGTAGCAGACTCCGGTGCAGCTTCCCACCCAGCAGGAACGTCTCCTATATACAGGTGAACAATACCAGGACCTTTGTTATGAATAAAAACTGAACGCTGAGACGAGCTTATAGCAAGAATTTCAGTCACAGTTGACGCGATAGGAGTCTCCAAAGTTCCTCCGTCAGGTAAAGATGGTTTTGTTGTAACTTGACTGGTAAATTCTACTGGGGGAGTGGGTGATGGGATTGATATAGGAGCTGGAATGATTCGATAATTCATGCTAGAAATAGCTGCTATAATTGAATATCTTAATTATATCTAAAAACATGGATTTTACACCCGGTACGGAAGCAACTATCCAAGCCACAACATTAGAAAATCAATGCTACTCAATAGCTCGGTCAATTCAGAATTTTGAAAGGAGCGCTACCTACAATCCTGGCAATGAAATTAATTTAATCACTTCTAGTAGCGACGATGATACTCAGGTATTTAGTGGGAATTGCACCCTATATTGCAACCATCGACTATCTTCGGGGGCGACTTCTATTTTTGAATACCTAGACCCGTATACTAGCTTGCCAATTTGGAGCGAAGGAACAGGTGGTGACGGGGTTTCTGATAATTGGGTAGAGGCTTTAGCAGAGAGATTTTTAATGTTGGCAAACCTAGAGCGTAACTCAACCTATAACTTAGGTAATGTTGAGTCTAAAATCACTAACATTCTATGGAGTTACTTGGATGAACCAATTGCAATTCCAGTTGTTTATAATGCCACATTGAGCTTTGAATTTAGCCTTGACTACACAATACTCAATAGCAGTAACGGCACGACAACTGAAGCTACTAGCTACCTAACAGGAACTTACCCAGGAGTTAGCTGATGTCTCCTATTTCCAACTCATGGTTAAATCAAGGCGTTGCTGCCATCTTATCAGGTATTCAAGACTTAGAATTAAACACCTCTGGTGGTGGTGGTTCGGCGCGTTACAGGTATGCTAAAAGCGCCAGAAGGATGTTGATAGCGGATGAGATGCAACGATTAATACCTAGTACATCTGATGCTGTTGACAGAGAGGTTTCGATTAGACTTGTTAGTGGTGAGTCTGTAAGTCTAAAGCGTTTGGTTATATGGGAAAAACTGCTACTGCAGCAGGAGGAAGTTTAACAATTAAACCTTATTTTGACTCAATGGTTGGTAGATTTATAGCTAAAAATAATCTTACTGGCAGTAGTGATACTTGCATTATTACAGGGTATCAGCCAAACCTACAGGATTTAAAGCAAGGTGGTACTTTCACTTTAGGAGGATTTTAATAACTCCATGAGAGAAGGGATTAAGCAACAAGTTTGCGGACATATTAAACCATTAAGGCTTAACAAAAACACAATGACAGGAGACATTCAAACATTAATTGATTGGCAAGCAATATCTGATTATCATCAGCCAATTAACAGTGCCAATTATGTGTTTAAAGGGCAACTTGAATATCTACAATGTGATTACTATATTAGTAGTTTAAACAGAGTTAATTCTGAAAATTCTATGATAACAACTGGATATAATAAAGCTATATTAAAAACTTTAGCAGCTTTAGGAATGGCACTTTCTGAAATTGTAAACATGACATATATTACAGCGAAAAGAACTAGAGAAATTATGCGATTCCTGACAATCCCAGTCAAAGAAATATCGCTTAGTGTACCTATCAGTTTTAATGTCTTTGCTTTTGTAAAAGGAGGGAGGAAAAACAAGGGATTTGGCAAGAGTAAAGAACAAAAACTTGAGGTAGATACTAAGTCAGAAATAGAAGATTTGCTGCCTAAATTTTTACAACCTTCCGAGCAAACAGTTGTTGTAGAAATGTGGGATGATAATCGCGAGAATTTAAGAGAAGTTATCAACGGTGATTTAACACAGAGTAATAGAGGGGTGATTAAAAAATGAAAAGCTGTATATTCATAGGAGACGGACGCGCCGATAAGTCTGTTTATTTAGAGGGTGTAAATAAGATAGGTATTAGTAGATTACCTATTAACGACCATACTCTCAAAAGATTGTTTAGAGTTTATTCTAATCCTGATGTAATCTTTTGGAGCTGCAGCTTTCCTTTGATGGGATGTTCAAGGATAAAAACAATTGAAAACCTACAAACTCACCCACCACAATTCAGGTTAATTCCTTTTGATAAAGTGCCATATGATAGAGGCTTTTATCACTCTACTTTTTGGAAAGGTTTATCTGAATCTCAGTTAAATCTGTTGTTTGTGAATTGGAAGGAAATGATTGAACATTATTACAACCTTCAGCCTAAAGTAGTGTTGTTGCCTTTAGCTGCTCACTATTACGATATTCAATTAGGGTTAGATTTAAGTGCCATGGAAACAATTAAACAGTTTGATAGAGTGGTAGATTTATCACCTTTAAATAGTGCTGAAAATCTTGAAGATATTTACGCTGATAAGTACGGGCAATTATCTAAGGCTGGATGGGATAAAATAGAAGCTAATATTTTACGGTGGCTAGAATGAGTAAAACTAAAAAATATAAGATTAAACCTGTAGGAAAGCCTAAATCAGAAAACGTCCGTCAAACTTCTGAACCACGAACGCCAGAAGAAAAAGTACAGGCTTTAGCTGATAATATCGAGGGTCAAATATACGCTTATAATATCAGGAAAGAGTTGAAGCTAAAAATTGACAGAGATAACATGCGGGTTGTTCAGGGTGTAGGTGTAGTAGATTTAAAAGATTACAAGCAAGACCACGAATCAGAATATAAATCAGGAGGTAAAAAAGGTGCTAAACCATCTGAAACAGCACCAGAGTTAAAAAAGGTTAGCAAGGATAGAAAGACAGAATTACCTGTTAACGACCCGAAGTTTTTTAAGGATAGTAAAAAGCCTCAAAGACAACCTCAATCTAAATGAAAATATTTGACTTATGTTTATTGACAGTTTGACCTTATCTAGTTCGTTAACCGACGGCGAAGGTATTAGTTTGGAGTGGGCTAAATCAATGGGAAGCCCATTAGTTGAATGGTTAAGAAATCCAGTTGCTTCTATCAAGAATTTAACCAGCAGAATTCTGGAAGGAGGTAAGGAAGTTTTCCGATCATTTTTCAACGGTACATTTGGTAGGATTTTCGGAGAATGGGCAAAAAACGACCCGATAACAGCAGGGGTGGCTGTTATTGGTGCCGGACTGGCGATAGGAGCGTTGTTAATTGTTGGAGGTACTATTATTGGTTGGGTCGTGGGAATTGTGGCTGCTTTAGGTGCTACATTTTTTGGTTTAAATTTGCTGACAGGTGGTGCTGTCGGTAGATTGGCAGAAAAATTGTTTGACACTGCTGAGGAAATTTATGAGTTTGACTGGAATGTTTCTGACAAGGAACTTCAACAACAAATTAATAGTTTAATAGATGGTTTATATGGTCCTGCTGGTGAATTTTTAGGAGGGCAGTTGGCTAGCTTCTTATTTGGTCGGGAGACTCAACAACCCCCAGTAGTTATTAATATTGGAATGCTTGGTGACTTATGGAGAATTCATCCTGGTATCAGACAACAAATGTTACAAGAGGTTAGCAATTTTGCCTATTTGGGGATGCAGACTTTTATGCAGATGGCTATTAAGTATGTATTTTTGCAAGGGAGGCGTGCTGTCAAGAAATTATGGAAAAATGTGCCAGAAGCAACTAAAAAAGCATTTCCTAAGCTGGATAAAGCAATATCAACTTGGGGGGATGATGGTAGGGAACCTTGGTCGATTCAAGAGGCTGTTGACAAGAAAGTAGAATCCATCAACAATGATAAAATTGAGGCTTTTGTTAAAGGTTTTGGTGGTGGTTTTTGGGGAGGCGCTCGTAGAACAATTGAGTTTAGATTAGAGGGAGCTTAAGGCGTGGTTGAGAACTTATCAAATTGGCAAAAACAAGTAATTGACAAAATTGAAGAAGAGGAGAAAAAGTTAGCTTTAGGACCTGTTAATCCAGACTTAGAATGGCATCAGCAGCCAGATTATAAGGTCTTTTCTTATACTCCTAATCGCGATTTAGACCAGGATATTAGATATTATCTGGCGGGTCCTGATTGGTCTGTGTTGCAACAGTCGTCGTTACTCAAAGCTACCCATGATATGCTTGCGCAACGACTGGGTTATGGGATTGACTTTGAAAAGTGGTTTGAAGATTTTGAATATGAGTTTCAAAGGAATTTGCCTTCTACTAAGCAAATAGCTGGTAGTAAATTAAAACCTTGGGGACGGGAGGTAGCTAACCGACCTAAAAAGCTCAATTTGCTGACTAAAAAGCAGGCTGCTGATTTGGGTTATATGAAAATTCGGTTTTGGAAGGATAGGAGTGTTGAAAATGATTCAGAGGTTTTGGCGGGTACTTATTTGGAGTTGAGAGAGCAATTGTTGGAGAGGATGAGGGTAGTTGATGCCAATGTAGAAGTATATGGAATTCCTACTACTACTTACCAACAAATATTTAAGTTTGCTCCTCAAGTTTTACTCTATTTTTTAGAAGACCCTGAAGATATTGACCCTGCATTTAATGCTGTCGATGGCAGAGTATCTTTTAGAGTAATGGGAGAAACTTACAAAACTATTAAACCCGCAAAAGCTCAAAGTTTAGCTGAAAAAATAGCTACTATATTTGGAGCAAATAATGGTTTGATTTGGAAGAAAGGTAAAACTGTTTGTAGATATTACGATTCCGATAATGGCTATCAATTTAGAATTAGTTGTCGTGACAAGAATGAAGGAAAAGCACTTATAACCAACGTTTTAGCCTTGCAAAATCATAACCCCCACTGGTCTAAGCTTAAGACTTCAAACAACGAAGAACCTGAGCAAGCTTATCCGATAATTCCACCAAAAGAAAATGTTTACGACACAAATCATTACTTACCTAGAAAATTCCCTATAGCTGACGTGAGATTTCAACGGGCTGAACTCCATATTTGGAGTCGTCGCAAACCAGTGATTTTGGTTGACCGGAGTTACAAGTCTAAGGATGCTTTAATCCGACTGCCATAGTTTTTATGGCTACTTAAAACTTGCCTGATTTTTTGTCAATTTGCTATAAGCTAAAATCCCTTGGAAACCTCTAGGGGTCTCCGTGGATTAAGTTAAGGTTTTTTGAGTTGCTAGAGTAATTGGTAGTAGTCCACTCAAAGGAAAAAAATCTATGGCAGGCGATCGCTACTCCCGAATCTTATCAGCAGCTAAATACTACGCAGCTATCGACAACTACATCAAGTACATTACAGACAGTACCAAAAGGGGCCAAAATGTGGGTAAAGGTACGCCAAGACCTGAATCTCAGCTTTTGTATGTCAGACCATTTGGAGTAAGTCTTTTAACTGGTCAGCTTGCTAAAGCTTCATCTGCTCAACCTACCTGGACAACGTATAAAGCTGATGTGACGGGATATACAACAGAAACCTCTCCCGGTTCTTCTGGAGAGGCTGTAGATATTGATAATTATTCAGCACCAAGACTAAATATCAAAACTAATATTTCAAATGAGGGAACAGTAGAAACTTCAAAAGTAACAGGAATGAAATATTTAAGTTATAAAGGAACATCAACTAGCTTGGCTTTTGGAGATAAAATAGCAGACCCTGGTAAATCTTCTGAATCAGCCACTTTTGATGTATTAAAAGCAAAGATAGACGCAAGATTAGTGGGAGCTACTGGTGGAAGTAAAGTTACTTGGATTAGGGAGAAAATTTAATTATGTTATTCGAGGAGCCTTTTTGCACTCACTTCGGAGTAGAATCAGACCCTAAATATAACTCTCCCGAATCTGAACTTAAAGAGTTTTTTCTCAGGCAAAACTTAATCTTTGATTTGTTAGAAGGAAAAGAACACGCTGATACAGTTCTGGATTGTTTAGATGAGCAAGGTATAGACCCTTTTTATTACCTTGAAAACTTATGTGAATCGGTGGATTTCATCATAGAAAATAACATTGAAATAACTAATGCTGGATTATGGGTTCCCCGGTAGTTGATTTCTCTAATAGCAGCAATTGGGAAAATGTTTATACCACCTCGGTTGCTGCTGACCCTTCTCCACATCCTGCTAATAGTCACTATGCAATCCCTAGAATAGAAGTTCCTGTAATTTTTGACAAGCATATTCTTGCTGTTTTACCTAGCAGTAGCACAGCTAAAGATTGGTGGATTAGTGGTGGATGGATTGAGCAAGTTATTTTTACAGGAATAGTTGTTGGTGGTAATCCTGATGTTAGTACAGGAGATTCTAAAAGATTATTTCTTAATAAAATAAATTTAATTGTTTTCCCTCAATATACGACTACATATCAATTAAATATTGATATTCCCTATTGGTTCAAAGATTATCAAGTTACAATTTGGGAGTATATCGGTGTTCATGAAGATTCCACCGAGCAATTATAGCAATGTGCGCTGGCATATTTACATACTACAGTAAAATACTACCCTAGTATTATAGTTGCTGTATGACCTATATTTTTGAGAAATT
>JASJEE010000231.1 GCA_030064835.1 Microcoleaceae cyanobacterium MO_207.B10
TTTTCTACTCCGCCAATTTTTTTGACTAATTTTTGACATAAATCTCTATCAATTTCGACTGCAACAACTGAAGCTACTAGAGGTAATAAACGATGAGTGAGGATACCTGTACCTGGGCCAATTTCTAGGACGCGATCGCTGTCGGATAATTCAGCAGCTTGAACAATTTTATTTAGAGCTTTGTCACTCCTCAGCCAATGTTGAGCAAATCTTTTTCGAGGTTGAATAGTCATTTCAGTTATTAGTTATATGAAATCTGCACATTGAATAGTTAGTTTACCTGGTTTTTTTAGTAAATTTAATGAATAGCTAAACCTGTGCATATTTACTATTGACGTGTTCTTGGATCCATTTTTATGAGAATCCAGTTACAAAAATCATACCAGCTAAACTTATTTTTTCTAAAAATAATTTATCAATCAAATCTCTCGTTTTTTTACTAACATCAACTTTCTGGCTATTAGCCACAAATTGTCTCTAGCAACTTTGACACTGATACTTCATTTTTTTGTTATGACAGGTAATATTTAGGGTTTGCTGAAAAAGTCTTTTTTCAGGAGTAGGAGAGTAGGGGAGTAATTTTTTGGCGTTGGTAAATCAAGAGATGAAACTTTAAAAGTAATCTGTTTTTAATACCTCTAAATATTGAACCAGGGTAACTGGTGAGTATCACCCCTAGTAGAAAATCATTCCACCAATTACCAACGCCAATTTTTTTTGCCCAACGATGCGCCATAAATGCTAACTTTTTGAGCATCAAAAGCTGAAAAATAGGTACTTTTTCCAGATATAAAAAGGCACTTACCTTTATCTGTAAATGCTTTGATATTTAATCAGTAAGCCCTATTTCGGGAAATTATATAGTGGCGCTTAAACATTTTATGGTCGGAAAAATGCCTCAAAGTCTCTCTAGACAAGGGAATTAGATCGATGCCCTAAAAATGGCTAGAACCCTTGGTAATTCAGGATTTATGCCTTTTTTGACGTAAAAGCCTTTTCCAGCCTATATTTGAGTCTGTTTTCTAGCTCTATTTTGTTTAAGTCCCGATAGCAATCCTAAATTAGGTTGTAAGATTTTATCAATGGGGGATTTTGTCTGGAAATCGCTTAGTGCTTTGGTTTGGAGACCAAACCCCTACAGTTTTTTCTGCAGATGTGATTTCATATTGCTATATCAGAAATTAATGATTTAATTAACTTATCACTACATATACAGGACTAGCACCTGCCTCTATCCTACGGACTACTCCGTGGCTCAAAAATTTAATTGCAGGTAAAGATATTAAATGGCTTCTATAACTACCCATTCCTCCTAACTACTCTCTACTACCTAATTATTTTTGTTTTGATTGTCATCTCCCCTACGCCCCTACACCCCTACGCCCCTAAATCCCTACATCCCTACTCCCCTACTCCTTAAGACCCAACTTTCTGCTATAAATAAGAGGTGTATAAAGCTCTAAAGCTTAGATTTTTCAAAGAAAATCACTTTGTATACCCCTTTTTTAGATCAAATCTTATGCTAACCTCCGACCAAAAACAAAAACCAAATATACTAATTGGATCAAATCCAATACTAACCTCCAATCAAAACCAAGAACAAAAAATACTAACTTGTGATGATAAACCGCTTTGGGATACATGGTTGTCAATGTTCCATTTTCCCACACTTACTGTTGCAGATGAACTAGGACTGTTCTCTTTATTAGACAAAAAGCCGGCAACTGCTGAAGAAGTAGCAACGAATTTGTCTTTGGGGTCTCGTGCGACTGAAGCACTTTTGGGAGTAATGACATCACTAGGTTATCTTGTGCAGTTTAATGGCAAATTCCATCTTACCCAGGTATCACAAAATTTTTTACTTCCTGATAGCCCTTACTACTGGGGTGGTATACTGCATTTTATGCGCGATAACCCTCTGTCACATTCAGAACTTCTAGAGGCTGTCCAAAATGATAGGTCTAGTATTTACGAGGAGAAGGATGTTTGGGAAACTCACGAAACAGAACAAGAAAAAGCTGAGGCTTTTACCAAACATATGCACAGTCAAAGTGTTACTCCTGCACTTGGTGCTGCGTTGAGAGGTGACTTTTCTGGTGTAAAACGTCTTCTTGATGTAGGAGGTGGTTCTGGTGCTTTTTGTTTTGCCTTGGCTGAACGTTACCCCCAAATGCACTGTACTATTTTAGAATTGCCAACAGTCTGCGAAATAGCAAAAGAATACATAGCAGAAGCTGGATTATCTGATAGAGTAGATACTTATGTTGGAGATTTTTTCCAAGAGCCTTTTCCTTCTGGTTACGATGCAATTCTATTCAGTAATATTTTTCACGACTGGGGATGGGAGAAATGTTTACATCTAGCAAAACAAAGTTTTGAAGCGTTACCAAGTGGCGGCCGCATTTATCTAAGTGAAATATTATTAGGGGATGGAAAAGATAACCCTCCAATTGCTACTTCATTTTCAATGTGCCTGTTTTGGATTACTGAGGGTAAACAGTACACTGCTAATGAGTTTAATCAAATTTTACAAGAAGCTGGGTTTGAAGAAATATCAATAGTTCAAACTCATGTTTATTATTCACTGGTTAGTGCTAGAAAACCTTAAAAAGTGTTCAGCAGTTTTAATTTCGGTAGACCAAAGTAGGGACGCTGCATGCAGCGTCCCTACTGTGTTTGGGTTATGATGACGTAGTTGATCAATTTGAAAAGCGGGCGTTGCTGAAATACGCTATGAAACTACATTCGTAAGATAAGTTGAGAGTTCATTGCTAAAAGTGCAAATCAGACTTGAGACCTACCTATTAGGTTAGGAAATAACTGCTGTAAAATACCTACACAATTCCGGCAAAAATAGGACAAACCTTGCAATGCCAGAATTGAAGCTCCCAATCCTGCTTCAACCTGGGGAATCGGCTCCTTCCAGTTCACAGGCGTAAATTCGGGTGCAGCCCACCCTAGTAGATTGATTCACTTCTCCATACTGAGATAACACAATTGCCGCATTTAGGTCGCGGTCTATAACTGTTCTGCAGTGGGGACAGTTATAGATGCGGTCACTTAGCTTGAGTTCTGAGTTGATTTGACCGCAATTATGGCAAGTTTTGGATGATGGAAACCACTGGCTAGCTAACACTACACTACCGCCCGATGCAACGATTTTGGTTGTCAATCGTTCTCGGAATTCGTAGAATCCTTGGCGTGCTATAGATGCTGCTAGCTTACCGTTTTGCATCATACCTTTGACGTTTAAATCCTCTAAACAAACGTACTTCATATTGCCGACTATTTTCGTGGTAGTTTTTAAGGGTAAAATCTCTACGGATATTAGCAATACGAGCATGGTTAAGCCTAAGTTTTTTGTAGTATTTAATCGCATTTTTTGAAGGCGGTTTACCTTTAGTGCCTAACTGTTTATTGCGGTTACGCCATTGAAACTTAGCCAACTTTAACTGCTCTTCTTTAATTGATTCAGGCAGAGAAATAGTATGGTTTTCTTTTGATGAAGCTATTGTACCAAACTGTTTAACACCAACGTCAATACCAAAAACTTCTTGAGGACGCTCATCTAATAACGGATGAACTGGCAGCTTTTCAGCTTCAATACTAAAGCTGACAAACCATTTTTCTCCTGTTCGAGAAATAGTAAAAGTCTGGCTCGCTGTCGTGATAGGAACTGGTTCAACTAATCGGAAAATACCTAAGGTTGGTATTTTAATTTGGTTACCAACTTTAACCGCAACTTTTCCGTTGCCATCATAAACACTAAAAGATTGCTTCTCTTTTTGACGCTTAAATCGAGGGTGTTTGCTAGTCCCTTCCTTGTATCGTTTAAATGCTTCGCCTAAATGTTGAAAAGCACTTTGATAAATACGAGATGAATAGTTATTAGTCCAGGAATACTCTGGCTGTTTCTTGACATAATTAGTAAATACTTTTTTCGCCTCGTTTATGCGTTGGTTATAGCTCAAACTAACCTGCTTACCACGTTTGTTGACTTTAGTCATCCCTTTAGTGCCATTGACCATATTCAGACCATAATTATAGACAAAACGGGCATAACCTGCACTTTTGGCCATCAACGACCGCTCTTTCTGATTGAGCTTTAATTCCAGTTTAATTGAATACAAAGAGCATCACCTCCCACGGCTCATTATAAACTGAATAATTAAAATTTTCAAAAATTCCCATCTTGTCTTCCATGATTGCCGGAAATTGCCAGGGATATTAATACTAGCAATTAGCTCCTTTCTACCTCCTGACTCCTGAGGACTGAGGACTGAGGACTAAACCCTAACTCCTAAATATTATACATTTATTCAGCAACGCCGAAAAGCGCTGTATTTTTGAGAGTTGACTGCTAATAGCTAAATACTTAAGTTTTCTGACTTCTGACTTCGTTAAAAATCATTATACCACCCAAAGTATATCTCGATCGCAAGTAGTAAATACGATCGCTGTATAACAGCATTTCATGCTACTAATTGCCTATTTTCTTTTTCCTCCTTAACAGATGATTTCCAAAGATTTTGAATTAGCATTATTTGCTGACCAATCGGGAGATAACGCTCAAGAGACAAAATATTCCGATCGCTTTGAAAATCTGCAAAATTCTTCTGAAATGCCTGATAAATTTTCAAGTTCATCTGTAATAGTTGATCGTCAACAATATTCAAAACTAATCCTTCAGGACCATCACAGTCGTCATCATCCCTAATAATTAATGTACCAGGATGAATAGCAAAATCACCAGAAGAGTCAAATTTAATCCAGAAATCCACTTCTATATTGGGCTGAGTATTCTCTTCATCAAAATAAATTTTTAAACGCCGTTCCTGAATATCCCATTGGGGATGTTCTTGTTTAATCGCAGGATTGGCTAGCATATCAATTCCACAATTAATATGAACTTTATTTTTAATATTTTCTACCTGATAAATAGCATTAACAAATGTATTTGTACCACTCACTTCTGGCAGTGAGGAATAATTATTAAAATCAATTATTCCTATTGAAGAAAGTAATTGTAAAACATGAGGCAATTCAAGTAACGGTGGGTCTGTAGTATATGCTAAACCATTTTCTTTAGAAAAATCAATTTCTACTTTATAGAAATCAGGAATACTTGAATGATTACTTGAAGTCAGGGAAAGCTTTTGTTTTCTTTCTTTAATAATTTTTTGGATTTCTCGCTTAAGAAATTTTGGAAAGTCTGAATAATACCATTGAGAAGAGACTGCTGCTTTTATTTCATGTTTATTAATTATTTCTGTAAGCTGCAGCATTTCTTTTCTATTTGTTACAACTGGCTTAGGTAAAATAAAGTTTTTGACGCCAGCTTCAATATATAACATTACTTGTTCATAAACTAATTCTGGCTTTAAAGCTATCTCAACTACTTGTCTTGCTTTTTGGTAGTTATTTAAGTGTTTAAAATAGTTATCATACCATTGACGAAAACTATGAAATAGATAAGTTTGTGGTTTATTCTGACCTAAAATAGTATCAGCAAATAAGGATTTACTAATTATTGGATCGACAATAGATACTATTTCCCAGGAATACCCATTTTTGGCATATTTAGTTCCAATATAATTTTTTCCGTAACGCCCATAACCAACAATTGTTGTTTGAAAAGTTGAAGTTTGATTGAATAAGTTTTTGGGTAGTTCAACTTCTTGCCAATTGTTAAGATTGTCTAACTCCTCTAGAATATTATCGTTGAGTGTGTTGTTGCTCAAATCCAGTGAGATCGCCCGATTATCTTCTGTAGCATTTACTTTTTCCAATTCCTTAATTGAGAGTTCACCATAAATCTCTTTCTTCAAGTCAAGACTGGAAGGGGGAGATAGTTTTGTGTGGATGTTTGTGTGTAGTTTCATAGTGCTTTTTTCCCTGATAGTAATGATGCAATTTCTTTTTTGGCTGCCTCTTAATTGCTTTCACCATAAATTACTTATCTATATAGTGTCTAATGGGACTAGCCTATAGGGTAATAAACCCCTCAATGTTATTATTATGTAGGGGTTTAACCATGCAGGGGTGAAATTTGCAGGGGGATGGTAATAAAAATCATCTTCATGGGGTGACTGAATCAATAATTTTAGGGATATAGTTACTACTATACTCCGCATAAGTATTTACAATACAGAATGATTTTAGAGGCGAAATGATACAAATAAAAAATAAACTTACGTTACAAAAATTTATCAAACTTTGATCGGGAAATGGAGATATTACTTACAAATTTATGGATGGAAAAGCAATAGCAAAAATGTGGCAAAAAAATTTCACTCTAAGCTAATTAGCGTATTATTATATTAGACATCTTCGATAATAAAAAATCAAATCAATTGTCGAGTATAAATCATCAATTCTTTATCCCTACTCTGTAGGGACGTTGCATGCAACCTCCCTACCTAATCCCTCTTTTCCAGAGAGGTCTATTTAATTGATGAATGGTGTCAAGGAAAAGGAGAAGTCTAGCCAGAGTTAGCAGTTAAGTTAACTAAAAAAGGAAAAGATTGGATGTCTGTTCCAGAATTACTATATCTTGCTACTGAATGTTTTCCTGGAGACTGGGAAGAAGATGTTCGTTGCTCTGTAATACTAAATTTAGTCATAAAAATTATTTCTCCTGGTAAAACATTTTGTTAACTTACTGCTAAAGCTAAAGATTATTTAGATGGGGGTGCATTAAGAGTATGGGTTTTTGATAGTAAAGCTAGGAGTATTACCAATGGATAATGGATAATTGATCAGAAAAAAATGAAGGTTTTTTATCCAGATGCACCGCTACAAACTTAGAGACTGTTTGTAAAAGGAATATTAAATCCAGGCGTAGGGTGGGGAGGGTGAGGCGACAATAACTATGAATCGTAACCAAAATTTAACTTTTCGCACCCCACCCACCGAACATCAAACCCTCTGACCGTCTTAATCTTTAGTTTACAAACACTCTCTTATATATACGTCTGATTTTGTTGATCAAAAATTTTAGGTTTTAGATGATTATGATATTTTACTCAGTCTTAACTGGTATTACTAGACAAATTTGAGCTTTGCTTCTAATTCAGATATCAAACCTGAAAACAGAATAATAATGAGACAAATTACTTTTTTCCTGTATTTTGTTAAAATACATTCTGGTTTTCTAACAGGGGATCAATTGAAACATCAGCTTTAGCTAATCACTAATTTATTGGGATTTTAAATAGGTTTTTCGAGAACCTCAAAATTTAACCATTTAGTCAAGCACTAAAAGATAAGTATAATGTTAGTAGACATAAACAAATAGATTTTAGTATTTGAGTTTCACAAGATAGATATGTTGAATAAATGTTTAGCATATCGCATATCTATCTATTATTAGAAAAATATATAAAACTTAGATACCAAGAGTAACAAACAATTCAGACAAATGGCTTTCGTTTAGAGACATTACTGTGAAGTGATGACTATTTAAAAGAACAAACTAAACTAACATAGTTGGACTAAGATGAGCTACTGTATAAATCCTGCCTGTCCTCAACCTCAGAACCCAAATAAAGTTGTCAAGTGTCAAACTTGTGGTTCAGAACTGCTGTTACTAGATCGCTATCAAATAATTCAACCTCTAGGAAAAGGAGGTTTCGGAGCTACTTTTCTCAGCAAGGACTTATCTTTGCCTGGGGACCCAATTTGTGTAATTAAAGAACTACGCCCCTCGACGACAACACCGGGGGTGCTGGATATGGCGCGACAATTATTTGAACGAGAGGCGGAAACTCTAGGGAAAATAGGCCATCACCCCCAGATACCTAGATTATTGGGCTACTTTGAATGGAATAAACATTTTTATTTGGTTCAGGAATATGTCAGTGGTTCAACATTAAAACAGGAAGTCAAAAAACAAGGGTTATTTGCTGAAGCTCAAGTTACAAAATTTCTGACTGAGATACTTCCAGTAGTAGACTATATTCACACTCAAGGAGTAATTCACAGAGATATAAAACCTGCTAATATTATTCGGCGTAGTCAAGATGGTCATTTGGTACTGATTGATTTTGGAGCTGTAAAAGATCAGGTTAAGCAAACTACAATGGCAACTGGTGGAACAGGGGAAACTGCTTTTACTAATATTTCTATTGGTACGTCGGGTTTTGCTCCACCAGAACAAATGGCTTTGCGACCTGTATATGCGAGTGATATCTATGCTTTGGGAGTAACTTGTATTTTTCTGTTGACAGGAAAATCTCCTAGTAGTCTTGGTTACGATCAGATTAATGGTGAAATTCTCTGGCGCTCTCAGGTTGAGGTGAGCGATCGCTTTGGGGAACTGCTGGAAAAAATGCTGGAGGTTTCGGTGCGACATCGCTTCCAGTCCGCAGGTGAACTTTTAAAAGCTCTGAATGAAAAGAAAGAAGTTCCAGAGCAAAAGCAGATTCCAATTCCAGAAAGTGATTCTGTTAAGACTCAATTTAAAGATGAACCGACTGTTTTTGAGGAAGAAAATGTTTCATGGATGTCTCCAAGTTCTAAAATTGCTCAAAAGATTAGAGAACGCAATACTCGTTTAGGACAAAGTTATGTTGGTGGATCTAAGCGTAATTCTCTGAAGATGAAGCAAGATGTTACTCAAGGATATTTGACCACAGTATCTCCAAATCAGAAGAATGCAACAGGTGTGAAGACTCCAGCCAAATGGACGGCTGGAATGTTACGCAGTGCTTATGTAAAAGGAAGAAGAGATTTTGGAGATTGTAATTTAAGTCGTTTGAATTTACGCAAGTCTAAGTTTTCAGGTGCTAATTTTTATGGAGCAAACTTGCATCAAACTAACTTGCAGGGTGCTAATTTATCTGATGCAAATCTTGGTCATTGTAATTTAACAAATACTATTCTCAAAGATGCAAATTTGACTAAAGCTTATTTAAGTACGGCGAGTTTGGAAAATTCTGATTTGCGGGATGCAGACTTAACAGGAGCTTATTTGAGTGGAGCGAATTTGCGGGGTACAAATTTGTGTGGTGCTAATTTAACTGATGCGACGGTAAATGATCGACAATTAGAGATGGCTAAGACTAATTGGTGGACAATAATGCCGAATGGAAAAAGAGGTAAGGGATTCTAAGATGTGATATAAAATATGGTTAGATATAGTTTTCATCCCCAGTGAAAACACAAGGGATGAAAATCTAAGCCTATCAGCTATTCAGTTATCAGTTAATACTTAACAATTAACTGATTTAATCTAGATTTGATTTGATTGACATCTCCAGGGGTTGAAACACCCTGGATTCTGTGGTTAGCCCACTGCAAATGGGATAAATCCACATTTGCTTTAAGCCTGTCAACAGACTTCTAGTCTCCTCGGC
>JASJEE010000232.1 GCA_030064835.1 Microcoleaceae cyanobacterium MO_207.B10
TGAAAATGGGTAAAAACGCTATATCTAGTGAATAGAAACTACAACGTTGTAGATAGGTAGTGTTTCTCTGTGAAATGAGACTGATTTTTCCAGATAGCTGGACTGACAATCTACAGAGAAAATTATTCAGTCTGAAATTTCTGAGTGAAAATGGGTAAAAACGCTATATCTAGTGAATAGAAACTACAACGTTGTAGATAGGTAGTGTTTCTCTGTGAAATGAGACTGATTTTTCCAGATAGCTGGACTGACAATCTACAGAGAAAATTATTCAGTCTGAAAATTCTGAGTGAAAATGGGTAAAAACGCTATATCTAGTGAATAGAAACTACAACGTTGTAGATAGGTAGTGTTTCTCTGTGAAATGAAACTGATTTTTCCAGATAGCTGGACTGACAATCTACAGAGAAAATTATTCAGTCTGAAAATTCTGGGTGAAAATGGGTGAAAACACTATATCTAGTGAATAGAAACTACAACGTTGTAGATAGGTAGTGTTTCTCTGTGAAATGAGACTGATTTTTCCAGATAGCTGGACTTACAGTCTCCAGAGAAAATTATTCAGTCTGAAAATTCTGGGTGAAAATGGGTGAAAACACTATATCTAGTGAATAGAAACTACAACGTTGTAGATAGGTAGTGTTTTTATCTAAAAATTAGCTTGAACCCGGATTCATTCCACGCCGACGTTACCTTTCAGTGTCGGGTTTCTCTCGGCCTTAACCATCGGGTTTAGCCTGAGAGTCTATATACTTTATTCAACACAGAAATAGTTACACCACCACAACTAGCAATAAAATAAGAACTATTCCATAACATAGGTTTTTTGTAGTAAGTCCCGAACAAGCAAAAATCAAACAAATTTCAGTAACAAAAAAACTGATGGCTGGTGGATACATTTAAGTTTAGAAGAGCAGTCAATTCCTGAGTTGAAAACTGACAAGATTCAGCCTACTTGGGAAAACTCGATAGCTTTAGATGCTATACTAGACAAAGATATTTATCTAGCCACATTCAGAAGGAAATAAATTATTTTCTCTTCAACCCTTAAGAATAAATCAAGACATATTAACAAAAGCTTCTCAACGCAAGAATAAAGGTAAGCATGGTAGTAAATAAAGTTTTTGAGAATTGCTATTAGACCTAATTATTTTGGTAAATCTAGGAATAATCTAGATTTAATGACTGGTAATTGTTAAATAGGAAAATTTATGAACATTAAATTATTTAAGCATCAGACATGATAATTTTCGAGAAAAGATTAATCTAAAAATCTAAGGTTATGTTATTTTTGTGGAAAATATTTATTTCTATAATCACGATTATCAGTACAGTTCATTACAATGTATCTTTACCTAATTCTCTATTGCTTCTGATGAATGATAATCAGATAATTGTCAGAAGCAGACGACCAAGAATAGAAAGAGAAAGAGAAAGAGAAAGAATCAAATCACCTGAAAAACCTAACAAAAAATCTACTTGCCCGGAAAATTCTGATGATTTAGAAGTTCTAGTGGCAGATTTAATATTAGATTTACCCGGTTATGTTAATCGAGAAATTAAACGCGATCGCCAACCAAATGAGGATTATTTAAAAAGGAATATAGTTATTGCAGGTCGTCCTGAATTTGAACCTTTAACGATAGATGATATGCCTTTTCTACAGGAGGATATTAAGCAAATTTTTCTCACAACTTTAGAAAGACAATATCGAGATAGTCAGGTAGTAGAATTACAACAATTTCATTGGTTATTTCTGAGGCAAAATCAGACACAATGGGAATTAGTTAATATGTTTTCTATAGAAGAAAGTTTACTAGAAAATATACCCTCCCAACCAGAAGATAGTATTAATGGAGTATTTGCTAGAGGTATTAGAGCGTGGTTAAAAGGATGTTATAGCGCTAGGGAATAGGGAATAGGGAATAGGGAATAGTATACTAATAAAGGGTTTTTCGTATAGGGAAATGCTCCGCAAACAGGATTTAGAAATGTCTTAACCTTAATGCGTAGCGCTATATTTTCAGGAAAAAGGAAAAAGAAGGCAGAAAGGAAGAGGTCATTTCAGTTATCAGTTATCAGTTACCAGTACCTCGCGGTTGTTGCCAGAGGCTTGACATAAGGAATATCCTCTTTTTTATCCCCTTGAAAGGGGAGGGTTTAGACCTTATTTTCTGGTAAATGAAAGAAGGAATAATTAGATATAAATTATCAATACAGTAGGTTGGTTTGAGGCAACAGTTTGTCTAGGAAAAAGACTAACGCCAACAGGAATATTGTCTAAAAGCGATAGCCTAGCATCGTTCTAATTTTCTTTCCGATAATGCAATATTCCCCATTGAATTAAGCCACTTTTTCCCATTTCACAACAATCTAATAACCGTTGCTTTTTTTTATTAAAAAACTCTTGACTCCATACCTGTTCTTCAGCTTGAATTTTTTCCATTTTTTGCAATAGTTGTAAGTAATTTAGAGGAACATTATCTGTTAATTCAATAATTTTAACTTCAGACATTCCAATTTCCTTGGCAACTTTTCTATACTCATCTATATGCAAGAAATATACTTTGTGAATTCCTCCTGTATACCAGTTCATTACCTGATTTACGTCTGCTTCTGAAGGGCGATCGCCAGTGAAGAAATAGGTACAAACCAAAAATTCACCGCCTTTGACTAAAACTCGATATGCTTCCCGAAAAGCTTGTAATTGAGTATCGCTGTAGAAAAAAGAATCTTGTGCCCAAGCTGCATTAAATGTAGAGTCAGGAAAGGGTAAATTTTCAAAACTACCTTGGTAAACATTAATTAGATGGCTAAATTTTTGTGCTTGATTACGTTCAATATTAACTGCATTTTGCTCTTCGCTAAGATTTAAACAAGATACTTGACAACCATATTTTTCCGCTAAGTATCTTGCTACTCCACCATACCCAGAACCTAAATCAAGCAAGTGACTATTACTGTCTATTTTGAATAGAGATGCCATGTATTCTGTAGTTCGTTTCTTGGCTATATGCAAATCTTCATCAGGATGTTCAAATATAGGACAATGAGTATGTTCCCCTGATACTCTTTGGTAAAACAAATCCATATCTTTGCTATTAAAGTAACCTTGATTAAAGCTATCAATTACTGAAAAATTTGACATTGGTTTATTCAGAGGTAATATTGAGAATTGAGAATTGAGAATTGAGAATTAAAAAAGGTAAATTTACTAATTCTGAATTGTCAGCATTTAGCCATTAGCTATTAGCCAGCCTCCTGCGGAGGAACTGCGCAATTCAGCTATTGCTTTTAGTAAGCGAGCAACGCTTTTTCATTCTCAAATGAAAAATTACTACAAAAGCCAGTTTTCAGGTGTATATTCCTTTAAATATTCTCCTTAAGCTTTAGGTTTTTATTGCTGAATTGCGCAGTTACGATCCAGGAGGCTAGCTGACTGCTAATAGCTGAATACTTACCTGAATTCTATTTTGATATAACCTGATACATCCAAACTTCCAAAATAGTATCAGAATTTGTATTGGAATGGGAATAATATTTCTCGCCACGTTCTAAAAACTGCCATTTACCAGATGATTCTAATGCAGTCATTTTTCTTGAGAAATCTTGATTAATTTCATAGAAGTCAGGACGCATGGTAAAAATAATATAACCTCCTGGTTTAGTAATACGAATCAACTCATCAAAAGCAGAACTTGGAGCATGATTATAAGTAAATACACCAACACAGATAACTGCATCAAAAAAGTTAGTAGAAAAATCTAAAGTTTCTCCTAAAACTTGCTTGTATAGCTGAGTGTAAACATTTTTCTGACGTGCTTTGTTCAACATTCCCTCAGAAATATCAATCCCCACTAAATTAGTGTAGCCATAGTCATATAGCTGTTTCCCAGCCAAACCTGTACCTGCACCAGCATCTAAAATTTTGCCATTTTTAGGAACATATTTGAGTACAAAATATGCTACTTTGTCGGGCGATAAATAGTCAGAATCTCTTATTAAATCTTGCTCATATTTATCTGACCATATATCATAGTTTTTCGTAAGTTCTTGATGATTATTAGAAGTGTAAACTTGATTTACTCTTTCTTTAATACCCATTTTTTTTCCCAAGATTATTCTATTAGAATTTAGAATTAAAAAAGGTAAATTTACCAATAGAATTCAGAATTTAGAATTAAAAGAAGTTTTATACTCTACAGAACGGCAATACTTTTTAAATCGCGGAGCGTTGCGAGAAACGTTTGCGCAGCATTCCGCCCCGAAAGCAATCTGGATAGCCTTTTTTACCTTTAACTTTTTTCTGGCAGTTATCGTAAAATCTAGAGATAGCAGACCAAGCTCTTTCCGAAGCCGACTGTCGAGCCATTGAATTTAGTTCCGACGCAAATTTAAAATCTTGAGCTAATACTTGACAATATTTATTAAGGTCATATTTGCTGACAGCTTGATTATCCATCCAATATCTTAAACACTTATTTTGGATGAATTGAGATGTTCTAATAGCCTAATCTATTGCTTGATATTGCTTAGTTTTGACTTTGACTTTAAACTCGTAAATTATCCTAGACGGCTCGACCTGCATTTTGATTTTTATAGTATAATTAGTATCTAAAAATGTCTGGGAAAAATTAGATATGATTACAAGCGACTAAAGTCGCACGGAAAGTTTTTCATCCATGCGCTAAAACGACATGGTTTTCAAACTCTCGGTCTTACTGATAATTTGGGAGGCAATTTCTGGAAAGACTTATCCATAAGACCTGAATCCTTACAATTCTAAATTCTTCATTCTCAATTCTCAATTCTATTTTTTTATCGTTTTAACTGATTACCACGAATCCCTTCTTGGAGAAGCTTACTGACAACTCCTTTGTCTGGAAAGAAACTATTTCTATCCAGAGATATTTGCTGAGAATTAGGAGAACATTTTTTCATTTCTTCTAACAGTAATTCTGCCCCATATTCTGGACTGTAAAAAGTTCTTTCAGGAGAAAGCAAACTATTACCCCGTGCTAAAGTTCGATCAATTTTTCCTTGAATTGCTGATAATTTACCCCTACCATGAATAGTTGCTGCTCCCTTAACTGGGTAACAATAGTTGTCTTGTTCATATTGAGGATTCCAATCAATGGATAATCCCGAACCATTCAGAGCTAAATAAACTTCTCCAGGGGATAGAGAAACTTCCAAATATGTATCTGACAGTTGCTGACTTTCCAAAAACTCAATCATACGATTGGTAAACTCTACAACTGGACTAGCATTTGAATTAGAAGATTGAAATGTAGACTTAGCTCGGAATAAATAGCCACCATAACTAGGGTCTTTTTCTAAAAGTGGAGTTTCATAGACACCTCGTTTAGCATCTCCACCCAATACACCCATCACAAAAGAAAACTGGGGTTTAGTTGCTTGCTCAACTACCCATTTAACAAATTGTTCGGGTGTTTGCTCTGCTGGTATTAAGTCTTGGAAAACTGCCAACCAGTCATGGTAAATTGGTAACTCTAGAGATGGAATTCGGAAAATAGACTCCACAGGAATAAAACCTGTTGGTTCTCGATTAGGATTACTAATACTCAGAAAAACAATAATCAGAGGTACATTAGTCTGCTCATTCCAGTAACCATCAGTATGTTGCTTAATAGAACCTCCTCCATATCCAGCATTAACATCATATTTATCTGGATCGGGTCGCATTGTGTGCATAGTGTAGTTGAGGTCCATATCCAAGTCCATCCAGGGGAATTGATTATGAATGCCACAAATAGCCCCCAATAGTAGTTTGGGCACAACCAATTTAGCTGAATATCTTTGAATCTCTTCCCAAGTATTTAAGTGTTCGGGAATCCTAAACCCATTTGGAGAAATCAAATCAGCAGGATCTATATCTAAAAATAGATCGTCTGGCAGCATTTTGATTTTTTGAACGTAGGAAATAGAATAATCATTGCCTTCTTGGCATCTACTAGCTGATGAAAATAATTCTCGGTAAGCTTTGAAGCAATCTAAAGCTTCTCGTTCTCCATTTTCTTGTAGGATTTCGCCAATAGCATAACCTAATTTTTTCAGAACAGTCAGATTGCAATTTGGATAATAACCCTCTTGTTGGGATAGGGAAAGTTTTGTCCCTCCATATTTCATCTGAGGAGCGAACTCTTGGACATCATAGCCTTTACTTGCCACATCTATTAAGTAATCAGCGATCACTTTTTGTGTCTCTGGCTTTAGTTCTAAAACATCTAACTGCTTTCTTATCATATTTGGGTTCTTTCAATCAAAATGGCATAAATTTTTGTAGACTTTGGTCAATTTGACTTAACCCCTGATTTATCAACTTTTCTCCTTTCCCTTCCGTCTTTTGGCGATCGGTTGCTTGAGGAGAACTTTCTACAATAGCTTGGGGTAAACTCACAGAGAATCGTATATAACAATCTTCTGGTTTTCCCATTGGTACTGCGTTAACTTTAGCTTCCAGCAATAACCATAATCCCACATCTAAGCTCGTATTGATTTGATTTTGAGAAAATAGCGATCTAAAATCGAACTTCCCTGCAACTAGAGTCCGTATACGTTCCAGAAAATCTACACTTACCTTTAAACCCTTTAAGTGAGAAAAATTTGTATAAAGATACATTCCTGCTGGTGGGACAAAACTTGCTGGTCGATGATTAAACACTTTTAAGAGGCCATGTTTTTCAAATATAGAATTTAGTCCCAAGGCTAATTGATTTAAGCGACTGGCGTAGAGGTTGCCCGCCCATTTTAGGGTTTTGTGTGGATCGGCTTGAATTATTGCACTTAAGGCTATTTCTCCTAAAGCATTAGAACTAATAACAGTTGCTTTTTGAGTAGTTCTCAAAAATTCTAGCAACTTAGTATTTTTGGTAGCCCCCATTCCTAACAATAAGCCCCCTACCCCTTCTTTTGATAAGGTACAAATGATGAAAAATGATTCCATCAATTGCTCCAGAGAATATTTCTCCGAGTTCTGGGCTAAACTTAGTCTTTTTTGTAACGTTGCTCCCAAAGTGGCATATTCATGGCTATCTTGATGATGAAATAATGGGACATAAGCATCATCACTCAAGACTAATAGTGGTGTCCCTCCTACTTTTGTTCGTCTATCAACTTCTGCCATTAAGGTATCAATAATCCCATTCCAGTCTGCTTCAGTTAAAACAGCTCCAGAAGGATTATTGGGATAATTGAAAACTATCATTTTGGCATCTGGATAATTTTCAAATGCTGTTTTAATTGCCTCTGGTTTTGGCTTCCAATTGTCTTCTTCTTTTGTAGGAATAATTACTCTTTTTGCCCCAGTTAATTCTATAGGTTGTTGGTATTGGGGAAAAGTCGGTTCGATGAGAAGCACAATATCCCCAGGATTCAGAATTGTTGTACAGAGGCAGTAGAATAGGTGGGTAAAGCCTGATGTGATGTTAACTTCTTGACTGGGGTCAAATTCTAAACCGTAACGTTGTTGAAAATATTGAGCTGCATCTTTTCGTGCTTTGGGTGAACCATAGTGTGGTACACGGTAAAGAGATATATCTACTGACCTAGCTTGATTAATAGCTGATTGAACTCCAGGAATTAATCCATGACCAGGAGAACCACTTCTAAAGCTAATAACATTATCACATTTACTTCCTAGTGCAGCAAACGTGACAAAAGGAGATGGTGGTAAATTCTGAACTCTTGCAGAAATTTGGCTCATTTGATTATCTAAACTTGAAAACTATTTCAAATTAAGTATATAGCGCTAGGGAATAGGGAATAGGGAATAGTAGACTAATAAAGGGTTTTTCGTATAGGGAAAAGCTCCGCTAACAGGATTTAGAAATGTCCTAACCTTAATGCGTAGCACTATAGACGGTAGGGAATAGGGAATAATTATCATATATCCTGACTCCTACCCTCACCCATAAAACTTTTTCAGCAAACCGTAATTATTACTTAAATATGGCGATTTTCCAAGTAAAAGTTAAACCAAATTCTCAAAAACAAAGTGTTGAAGTTGAACCAGATGGCAGTTTCAAAATATGTTTGAAGTCTCCTCCTGTGGATGGTAAAGCCAATCAAGAATTAATTAAACTATTGGCTAAGAAGTTTAATGTCAAAAAGTCAGAAATTACAATTAAATCGGGTTTATCTTCAAAAAATAAATTGATTGAAATTTCTTTGTGAGGGAACAGGGAATAGGGAATAGGGAATAGGAGAAAAGTATTTTGGCAAATATTGAGATGCACCCAATTATTAATTATTAATTAATTGGTAACTTATAGAATTAATTGTGCATCAGCACTTAGGAATAATATTACAGTGAACTTTATTTTAGTCTGGTAAAGACAGGCAAGATGCCTGTGCTACAAAAGAGTTTATTCAAAAATCTATAGAATTATTTTTACCTTCAAATTCATCTAACTTTTGCTTCACAGCTTGAATATCTTGCCACATTAACCACTTTGGTTTCCCTGGTTCTCTCGAAGGATTACGCAGGAGATAAGCCGGATGAAAAATGGGCATACAAAGTCGCCTCTCCCACTCCAGCCATTGGCCTCTAATTTTAGTAATGCCTCGCTTATCCCCAGTTAAAGCTTTGACTGCCGTTGCCCCAGTTAACAGAATAATTTTTGGATCTACAAGACGTATTTGCTCTAGTAAATAGGGTTTGCAAGCTTCTATTTCTTTGGTACTAGGGGTACGATTTTCCGGTGGCCGACATCTAATAGCATTGGATATATAAACGTGGCGATCGCTACTCAGCCCCACCGACTCTAGAATTTTGTCTAGCAGTTGCCCAGACTTCCCAACAAATGGTAAACCTTGTTCGTCTTCATTTTGACCAGGTGCTTCCCCAATAATCATAATTTCTGCCTGGGGGTTGCCTCTACCAATGACAGCGTTAGTGCGGTTTTCTCCTAGTTCACATCTATGGCATTGATTACAATGAACGGCTATTTGTTTCATTGTTTGATATGTCCGAGAGGGAATGGGGATTTTGGTATCTGTGGGAATGAGACTAAAGTCAAAGTCAGATTCAGAACTAGAAGATTCTGAGGAATCATTATTGTTTGACCAGTCGTCAAAGAGACTGAGTTGCTTTTCGCTAGACATAAAAGAATATTAAAGACAAATAGCATATTTATATATCTATATAGTCTAGAGCGTTGGGTGGAAAGTCTCAAGATGAAGGCCATTAGATAGGGTCTGCTAAAAAAATTGGTTGGTAGGGGTAGGACACGGGGACGCGGAGATGGGGGAACAGGCGACCGTTTCGGCCATTTTATGTGAAGAAATTTTCTGGAATTTCAGCAGCAAATTTTCGTATTTTGAGGCCAATAAGC
>JASJEE010000230.1 GCA_030064835.1 Microcoleaceae cyanobacterium MO_207.B10
AAAAAACAGGCACTTAATGACTAAAAATCAATAAATTGAAGTTATTAATTCATAATTTTAGAACTTCTCAAGTATAGCGTTGTTTTTGGTAATTGGTATAATACCTGAGTTTCTTAGAAAATTCGATCCATGTCAAGCACAGTGGTTGACAATATCTAGCTAATATGTATATGCTAAAAGAATTGCGTAATAGTTGGTCAAAAAATGTTTGTAGGTACAACACAAGCAGCTTTTCTTTTAAATATCTCAACTGCCAGGGTGCGGGTACTCCTTAAACAAGGACGGATTAAAGGCGCTCGTAAAGAAGGGCGCTCTTGGCTAATTCCTCTCAACAGTCAAGGAATACCAGAAATCATACCAGGTCGTCGTGGTCCTGATGGCACTTGGAATAAAGGCCAACGAATGAGTAAAACTTTTGTCCATGTACTGCCTGCTGTTATCAACACTAATCACAAAAATGGGACTTCTTTACCCGCTATTAGTATTACCCAGAGCGATCACAACGATGTGTGCCACGAGGCGGAGATTCTTGGGCCTTGCAAAATTATCTATCAACCCCATAGTTTGAGTCGAAGTCCTCACGGGGGAACTGGTTTATGGATTGAGATTGACCCAGGGGTACAAATTATTCATAAGGTCTTCTCGGAAGTAGATGGTGATTGGCCAGATTCTACAGAGTCAGAGTAATTCTAAGCATTCCGTAGGAAAGGAAATGCTTACGAGTAATTAGGATTTATTCATTGTAGAAATATTCCAGTTATCCAAAATTAGCTGTAGTTTTTTGTCACTAAAATCATTAATAACTATACTCGCCCCTACCTCTAGTAAAGATTCCGGTTCATGGGTAGAAGCTACGCCAATTGTATAAATTCCTGCTCCTACTGCAGACTTAATTCCAGAGCGAGAATCTTCAAAAGCGATCGCCTCTGCTGCAGAAATTCCCAACTTTTCTAAACATAATTTATAGGGTGCAGGGTCTGGTTTTCCAACTGTCATTTCTCCGGCTAATATTACCAGCTCAAAAATATCTGCCAACTGCAAAATATCTAACATAAATTTGACATTTTCTGGCGGTGCATTTGTCACAACAGCTTTCTGTAATTTTTGCTGTTCAATCCATTCAATAAATTCCCATAAACCTGTTAAAGGTTTTAGATTCAAAGCAATTTCTCTAAATCTAGCTTCTTTATCAATTGCTAATTTTTGGGCTTCTGTAGGTGACAAATGTGGCAACAAATCTTGAATAATTACTGGATTAGTTCTACCACTAATCTGCACTTTATAAGAACTATGATCAATTGTGACACCGTGATGATTTAAGATATCTTTCCAGGTTTCATAATGTAAGGGGTCTGTATTCGCGAGAGTTCCATCGAGGTCAAATAAAATTGCTTTCAACATAATTTATTGATATTTTTAGCATGAATAAGTGAGCAGTGAGCAGATGAAAAAAGGTGGATAAATTCTCTTAAGTTGTTTATACCATTTTTAGAAAATATTGCATTGTTACATTTTTTGGTTATAGGTTTTAGCTGATAGGTAGTAGGTTTTAATAGAACAAGTTTCATTAATTGATAATTGCTCAGGGATAATTGATAATTACCTCTGGTTAAAACCGTTACGGAATTGAATATCAGGAAATATTATTTCTTTTCTTGGTCGATTGGATATGGCGTTTGCGCTCGGCAAAGCTCCGCTAACACGAAGTGTCCCGGAGGGAAAGGAAAGCGCGAAGAATGCAGAGCCGCTCCAAATATCGACCGCTTTTTCCCCTTAAAAGGGTCGGCTTTCAACCAGAATTATTTAATTAATAATTATTCGGTAAATATTCCGATGCAAAGGGCAGATAAATTTACCAAGAGAAAAGAGCAGATTCCAAATTTTCTTGCCTCCTTATTGCAGAGGTACTGATAACTGTTAACTGTTAACTGATAAATAAAATTACCTAAGTAATAACTATTTTTGACTTTCTTTTAATACATCAATTAATACAGTTCCCCAAATATCAGCCATTTTACTATGACCCTGAATATTAGGATGAACTCCATCCGCTAAATCATCAATACTTAACTCACTATATATATCTACAAAATGTAAGCGATCGCCTTGTTTTTTTCTTTCTTCAACCAGACTTTTAATTGCTGAATTATAATTTTGTACTTTTTCATTAATGACAAGTTCATCTACAAGAGGAATAGAAGCTACTAATATCTGTACTTCTGGTAATTGCTGAAAAATATCCCTCACTAATTTATCTAATCTTTGCGGAGCGGTTTCTACAAAATAATTTTGCACCATATCATTTGTACCAATCATTAACAAAATTATTTCTGGTTGGGCTTTCTTTAACCAACGTTTTATTAGTTGATTAATTTGGTCAATTCTCCACCCAGAATGCCCTTCATGATTTTTGTCTGGTAATGATTCAGGACCATTTTTCATAGACCCCACAAATTCAAAATTAAATCCTTCATCAATGAGTTTTTTCCACAGATTAATTCGATAGCCTCCGGGTACATTATAACCATCAGTAATTGAATCACCTAAAGGCATAATTTTTACAGTCTGAGCGGGATTGTTTACAGAATTACTATTCATGCTTAACTCTGGTTAAATTATTTTTTTGATTACCTTTTAATCAGTAAGTATTTGCTATGGGAAATTTTTATGATAACTAGAAGTTATTCATAAGTGCTTGCTGAAATATTTTCTGTTTCTTGCTTCTCTTCTAAGTAACTTTAGCGGTTCTCAGATTAATCAGGTAAATTATTATTTTTATTTCCTATTCTTATTCTCTATTACCAGTTAAATTTTTTTTGCTGGTGGTGCATTGTAATGGTCGTAAATTGTGATTATTTTTTTTATTTGGCACAACAGTGGGAGCATCTTGCTCCCGTACCAAGCATTCCTTTTTCTTATGTACCATTACTATAAAGGACTACCAAATTTTGCTAGTTAAGATATTCCCTAAAATCCGAAACTTGTGTATTTCACCAAGAGGAAGAATTGCTATACAGCCTTATTATTTACCAAATATATTAATTCAAGTTTAAATCTTCTGATTTTAGGGAGCAAAAAATTCCTTTTAGCCAATTCTATTTTTTGGCAGTGGAAGTAATTCGTAATTATTAATTGTTAATTGCTGAAATTAAATCCATCAAATAAATTAATCAAATAAATAGGGGGTAGGCATAAACTTAACCTACCCTCTGTATTGAGTAGAGCAGATTTTTTAATTCCCTCTACTGATAATTTACAATTAAGCCTGAAGTTGTCGATCAATCAACAAATTGATGATTGCTGACAACTAATAGCTGAGACCCTAAAAACCGTTACGACCCCAAACTACCATAGAAATTGAGAAGCCGAACACCACTAAAAGAAAAACCCAACCTAATGACAAAATATCCATAACTGCGTTAAAAAAAAGGTAAAAATTGATTTCAAATATTATGATATTTTATTTAGGGCATTTTGAGTATTTTGAATAAAGAAATCAAAAATCAAAAATCTAAATTAATAGGCATCAGATTCAGTTTATATGGTCAATCACTCATCAAATTTTACTCTTGCAGAACGTATCGAATCTTTCAAAGCAGGAACCCTAGCTGCTATTTGCCTATTCTTGAGTTTTAGCGCGATCGCTGTTCTGAACAATTTAATTCTGGCCCAAAAATTTGAATTATTGGCAAGTCTAGAAATTATCGCTTTAGACTGGAATTTATTGTTTCAGTGTGCGATCGCCTTTGTAAGTGGATTTTTATTTGGTGTGACTTATCGTTATATTATCCGCCAAGATAGTAACCCCCATCTCAAATCTGGCGCAGTAGTGGCCTTTGGCTCGGTACGAGGTCTGGGACAAATTGATGTAGGATTAAGTTCTGGGACTTCTTTTGTAAATTTATGGCCTTTAATCGTATTAGGTATAGAAAGTGTAGTAGTATTTGCAATTGCAGGAATTATTTTAGATTTAGGTATCAACCAAAACTGGATTAAACGTTTTAATTCTCTGCCTCACCAGGATTAATTTTAATTAATTTTACAACCTATAAAGACTTTGAATCTTGTTAATTAGTTGAGGTGTTAAAGTCTCGCCTAACTTTAGCATTAATGCAGAAAAATTGAGGGATATTTTTTTCTCCTACTTTTTCTGTAATGTCTGTTCCTCCTGACTACTGACTCCTAAACCTCTCCCCTATAAATTTTTCAGCAAACCCTAATTATTTTTATTTCTTTTCTGCGTTTACTAATTAGAGCCACCACTAAAAACTAAAACTAGAACTAAAACTAGAACTAAAATAAAGCAATCCGATTAATTATTTTTACTCCTAAATGATATGTAATATCTGCACAGATATTTAATATTTTCCAGGCGGATTGCTACAAAAAAATTCACCTATATTATCAAAGCCTATTCTCTCAACTGTAGTCACGCAACATTTTTTTTATTTCCATGTTATGTAACTCTTCTTGACCAATCATTGTCCGAGCATACTCTTCTAAATAGATACTTGCATTTTCTACAGTTTCCAAGAAGCTTTTATATAGTTCTAAAGCTTTTGCTTCGTGGTTAAGACTTTCCTTTAAAAGATCGGGTACGGAATGTTGATTTGTTTCCTCGATGGGAGCTACTTTCAAAGTAGGATGACCTTCTAAACCTGTTAATATTTCTCCTGCTTGTTGAGCATGAAGCAAGGATTCATCTGCTTGGGCTTTAAAAAATTGTACAATTGGAATTCGATTTGGTCCTGTTACCATTAAGGAGTAATGAGTATAGCGAACAACACCTGCGAGTTCAAATTCCATAATAGAGTTTAACAACCCTGCGGATTTTTCTTTGTCAAGTTCTCTCATATTAGTGTCTGAGTTTAATTATCTTCCTCAGATTATTGTAACGGCTTAATTGTATACATCTGTTAAATTTATAACAGTAATCTAGTAGCTGAATTTAGTAATAATTAGTTGTTTTCCAATATAAATAAATTATGAATTTTTTTTTCTTTACCCCTACTAACTTCTACCTAACTTAAGTAGGGGTAAATACCAAAATTATAGTAACAAGATTTTTGTAAGCATTCCGCAGGAAAGGCTTACTTTTTAATTAATTTTATTCAGGTTTCTCTTCTACATTTTCTGGATTTTCAGGTACTTGTGCCACGGTTATATCTGTCTTAATAAAATCTAACTGTTGAGGACTAATAACTTGTTTTACTGCCAGATCGTCAACATTTTTATAAGGACGATTTTCTTTGATTTTTTCTGGTAGGTCTGCGATGTTTAACTTAATTGCTAATTTTTTTAAATCTGAATCAGAAGCATTATTGATGTCTATTTTGCTCATGTTTTCAGGAGTAGTAGTCACTGGAGAAGTTACAGATTCAGGACTAGCAACAGGAGGTAATACTGTAGTTTTATCTGCACAAGAAGTCATGGCAATTAAACTAGCGACGATACCAGATAAGGATAGAAAACGAAAATGATTCATCATGTTATTTCAGTAATATTTTTTTGCTAAAGCTAAGACAGTTAGATATTTTAAGGGCTGTGAAAAATATTGACAATTTTTTATATATTAGTTTTTTTTATTTGAGCTTAATTAAGTCAATAATTTTGTCAACCTATTTCTGACAATATCAGCTATGGGTGACATTTTCTCAAATCTCTACTAACTGGTAGAGAGATTTTGGTAACAGGTTTCTACAGAATAATGTAATATATGAATCTTTTGGAAAAATCATATAACTTATTTTTGAAAGTAGAATATATTTTTTTGGCACTCAGTCTATTGGTAACTCAGATAATCCCCCCTAGAGATTGTTAATTTTTATAAGAACTTATTTACTAAATAATAAGGATGTCTTAAGTAACCCCAATTGTCAAAGGTTATTTAGATTTTGGATAAATTGATTTGTGGGTTCTTAATTCTGTGTAGAGAAATTTAATCCAGATACTGGCGAGTTGGTAATAGACACAGGAGAAGTGATGGGCCGGATAAAATTACTTAACACAGATATTGAGCTGACACTCCCCCCAAAAGTTCCAGCACCTAAGAAACCATCCATCACCCCAGACCAGATTAAAGCCAACATTAAAAAATTGATAGAGAGGTATCAAGTGATCGGAGGGAAAATCGAAACCTATTTTCTGGAGCAAATATTGGGTAGGGAAATCTTGGAGCAAATATTGAAAAGCCTTGACCAGCAAACAACAGACAATAAAAGCTCCGAAAAATCTGAGGGGAGAAATTCGGAGCATTTAACAACTATTATATGGCCCGGCTAAGTAAAAAAGCCGTGGACAATACAAGGCTTTCCATTAGCGATCACTTCTCGAATATTGGCCAAACTGCCATTAAGAGTTAATTAGAAATTCTTTACTAAAAATTAGTAAATCTGGTTGAGATATCTAAGCTAGGAAACAGGGAACGAGGAAGAAGAAAGACAGGTTGAAACTGCAAAGAATATAAATCATTTTTGACTTTTGACTATATGAATTTTGACTTATAGCGCTTTTCACAATAGTCGAACTAAAGGTCAGCGCTTATATTGTGGAGGTCGCTGTCAAAGTCCCAAACCTACAACCTAGAACCTATCACCTAACTTTTTAACTGTGGTTTACCCAGCTCAAAACGGTTCTAAACTATAATCTCCAGACTTACCTCCACTTTTACTCAACAGACGAATTAACTCAATCGAAATAGACTTTTCCATGGCCTTGGCCATATCGTACAAAGTCAAAGCCGCCACAGAAACTGCCGTCAAAGCTTCCATTTCCACCCCAGTTTCTGCCTTAGTTTTGACCATCGCCCGAATCTGATATCCAGGTAACTGCGGATCGGGAATTAACTGGACATCTATCTTCTGTAAAGGTAAAGGATGACACAAAGGAATAAGTTGAGCAGTTTGCTTTGCCGCCATAATACCAGCCAACTTAGCAGTCCCTAAAACATCACCCTTGGGAGCATTACCAGCCTCAATAGCTTCAAATGTTTCTCGTAACATCCGTACTTGTCCACCAGCTTCAGCTTCTCGCAAAGTAGGTGCTTTCGCAGAAACATCAACCATTTGAGCTTCACCCTCAGAGTCCAAATGAGTTAAGTTTTGCTCAAATTTAGAAAAATCTCTTGTCATTCTATAAAAGTGTGCTATGATTAATTTTTAGTGCGGCAGAAGAATCAATCTAACGCCTAAAAGCAAAAAGGGCCTGTAGCTTAGTGGATAGAGTGCGTGGCTACGGACCATGAGGTCGGGGGTTCGAATCCCTCCAGGCCCGCTTTAATGATTAATAGCATAAGTATCTTGCCCCTGACCAAAAGCAAATCTGATGGAATGGGGCAAGTCTTTGTTTGACATGGTAATAAATGCAGTTAATCCTATACAAGCAAGACAAGCATCAAGGGCAAACATACCCCTATAACTAAGTTGTTCGGCAACCATACCAAAACATGGACCTGCCAAAGCCAACCCTAAATCAAACCCACCAATACAAAGAGAGAAAAATTTACCTCTTTGAGTAGGAGGAAATCGGTCAGTTATTAAAGTAATCATAATCGGAATTACTAAACCTGCAGCAGAACCCTCAAAAATAGCTGCTACCAAAATTTTGTTGGCAGTATTAGCTGTCCACAAACTCAACATACATAATAGGTAGCAAACTAGACCTAAACTAATAAAAACACCACGACCAAATCTATCTGAAGCTCGCCCCGTAAATATTCGGACGGTGAAACTAGCGATCGCTATAACTGTATAAAAAACCCCCGGATTTAAGTCAATATTACTATCTATAATAAACAATGGTAGAAAAGTAACGATAGTGCCAAACATCAAACCCACCATCAACATCACAAAAGTGGGAACTAAAACTCTGCGACTCACTAAAGTCTGCCAAAATTTTTGTCGAGCAAACCCATCCGGATAGGAATTAACTTCTACTTGACCTTTCTCTGAAGTTGAATATGGTTCCCACACCAAAGACGCGCAGACAAGACTCATCATCCCAACTGTAGAACTAACCATAAAAAGAACTACATAACCAGTCGCGACGGCCAAAAAACCACCCATTGCTGGACCAATACCCATACCAACAGGAGCTGCTAAACTCATATAACCAATTAACTCTCCACGACGACCAGGAGGAGCTAAGTCAGCTACTAAAGCACTATAACCAATAGTAACTCCAGCAATACTAATACCTTGGAAAGCACGGAGTCCCATTAAAAGAGGAATGGAGTTACAAATTAGATAGCCTATAGGGGCGATCGCTGCTACAGTTGTGCCAATTAGCAGCACTAACTTCCTACTTCTCGTATCAGCTAATGGCCCCAACCAAATGCGTGATAGTAATAAACCTAAAGCGAATGAGCCCATTACTAAACCAATTTGTTGTTTTGTTCCCCCTATAGAATTTATATATAGGGGCAAAGTCGGCAGTAAGGTCGTAATACTTGACCAAAACAACAAAGCTGCCACAAATAAAATTATTAAGCTGCGTCGTCTTGGGGGGTCAAGCGTAAGGAATACTTTCACAGTTCAGTTACCCTGGATAATTTGTATTCCTTTATTTTGTAACAAATTATTAATAATTTGCCATATATTGTCCTAGTCCCCGCCTACGGGAGGATAAACCTTGTACCTGCGGAGGCGGGTATCCGGCGGCGGAATATTACGAATAATCAGTCCTATAAAGATACTTTACTGAATAATTAATGATTAATCATTAGGTTTTGCTGATTAAATATAAAAGCATTTACAGATAAATTTTTTAGCCTTTTTAGGTCTGGAAAAAGTGTCAGCTTTTAACTCCAAAAATTTTAAAAAGTTAGCATTAAAGGCTGACTATGCCAGAAAAATTAAGGGACTATTCTTCCTACTACCTGCTCGATAACTCCCATTTCTGCTAATTCCTAATCTTACTAAAATACTTTTGTTAGCAAAACCTGATTAAATAATTGAGGTTAAAAGCCTTCTATTTCAAGACAAAATATCGAAAAAAGGAAAAAATTATTTTTCGTCAATTCCCTTATTTTCAAGAATTGGTAATTGTTAATTATTAATTATTAATTATTAATTCTTGAAAGTAGATATCCCTTTGACCAATATAGTAGCTTATGAACTAATATAGCAATCCTACATAATTTATGAAAATTTGCCATACATGAAAGTTTTTGGAAAATCAAAGGTTTGACAGTGTGTAACCAGCTCGAACAAATATTTGATTAGATTATACCATTTCTGG
>JASJEE010000027.1 GCA_030064835.1 Microcoleaceae cyanobacterium MO_207.B10
TAGATGGAATTGATAGTAACAAAAAAGCGGAAGTAGATTTGATATCTATTTTGAGTTGGTTGTGCTTAACATTTGCTGTGGGATGGTTAACTAATCAGAAACCATTTGTGATTAGAGGCATAAGTTTAAGTCCTTGGATTACAGGTGGATTTGTTTGCTTTCTTTTATATGAAAAAATAGAAAGTAGTCTGAAGTATGTAGCTATAGTGAGCTGGCCAATAATTTCAGTATGTATTGCCGGGATAATTTTAGTTTTAAATTCAGATGCAGAGGCAAAAGAGCAAAAAGTTTCGGCATTGGCAAAACCAGGTTTTGTGATTTTAATATTGGTAAATTTTCTGATTAGCTGTTGGTTGGGGTTGTACTTTATGGTTCAGTTTATGGTACTACAATACCCCACGATGGGAGAAGATGATTTAAGTAAAAGTACGTTTGTCTATAGATTTATAAATCCTTCCATAAATGAGTACCGAGGTGCAAAAATTCTGAATTTAATGGAAGCAGAATTAAAAACTGACCTTGGCAGTCAAAAACTGGGGCTGTCAGTACCTAAAATGAAGTTGAGACTGCAAAGTATTAAAGATGAAGTAACTCAAGAAATATCTAAAGTTAAAGAAGATGATTTTTGGGAGTTACAAACACCAATAGTAGCTAACCAATCTGGATATGAATTAGAGTTACATTTAATTTGGCAGGGACCTACAGCAAAAGATGATAGTTATTATCTTAGTAAAAGTTGTAAAATAGGGGAAAAAGTAGGACAACAAAGTTCTGGTTCTACTTCAATAAATGAAGCTGTGCCAATTATAGTTGGTGATATTGAATGTGATTCTGTGCAAAAGAAACCTGTTAACCTAGATGGTCAACAAGAAGATTTGAAAAAGATTTAAAAACCAGAAAAAATCTCAGAAAATGTCAAAATCTATGAGACATCTCTGAACATTTATAATTTAGTAATATCAAGCTTTTAGCTTATGTACTAGGAGATAGAATTAATTCCTACTAAAATATTTTTTCCCTTCTTAATTCAATTTGACAGGAAAAGTAGGAGAAATCTCAAATCAATTCACTTTGATTTAAAGCTTTTACTGAGAATACTTATACTCTTTTAATTATATTGATAATCTGGAGAGGTCTATTATATGAATTTGGGAAGAATTATTAAAATTGCTAAGAATGTATTTCGGGAAGTAATTCGGGATCGGGTTCTTTATTTAATTGGTGTATTTGCATTATTAATGGTGGCTGCTGTGAGATTAATTCCAGAATTATCTGTAGGTACTGAGGATAAAATAATCTTGGATTTAGGCTTGGCTGCTATTAGTGTTTTAGGTTTAATTGTGACAGTTTTTATTGGCACAGGTTTGGTTAATAAGGAAATTGAAAAACGTACTGTTTATATTTTAGTTGCTAAACCTTTAAGTCGTTCAGAATTGATTATTGGTAAACATATTGGTTTATCAGCAGTGTTGGCTGTTTTATTGGGAACAATGACAATAATATATGGATTAATTCTCAGTTTAAGTGGCATTTCATATCCTATTGGTAGTATTTTAGTAGCTGTAATATTTATATTTGTTCAGTTATCTTTACTCACGGCAGTAGCAATTTTATGTGGTGTATTTACTGGTTCTCTATTGGCTACATTATTCACTTTTGGTATATATTTAATGGGAAATTTAAGTAGAGATTTAGTTAATTTGGGAGAGTTAACTAATAATCCTGGAGTCAAAAAGTTAATGATGGGATTGTATGTTGTATTACCAGATTTAGCGAGATTGGATTTGAAAAATGATGCAGTTTATAGTCTGTTACCAAATATAGCTATTTTAGTTACTAATTTTGGTTATGCTGTGGTTTATACAATTTTGCTTTTATCAATTAGTATAGCTATTTTTGCTAGACGGGAGTTTTGATATAGAGCAATTAGTACCTTAGCTATTAGCTAAATTTGTGCGTTTTTTTGTGTGGTTTTGACGGTGATAAATTTTGAGATGAGGAAAATTTTATATGTTTATAAGCTGTGAATTTATTTGGGATAAGTAGTAAGAATTTGAATTTCCTGTGGAATGTTGTGCAAACAGCTATTAGCAGTCAGCACTTCCCTGCGGGATGCTAGGTAAAAAGGAATAAAAATTAACCTAAATAGTTAAAATTAGCTGATGCTTTGGCTTTTGCTGAAAAATTAAGGTATAAAGCTTCTGGATTCATTCATAAAAAAGCAAAAAATAATTTTACCTAATCCTGTTTTTGATAAGAAGAGATAATTATTAATTATTAATTATTAATTATTAATTGTTAATTATTAATTGTTAATTATTAATTGTTGGATACCGATGATAAAAACTCAGGGTCATTTCATTCTATATTTTGGCAATGAATTTACTGGCTTTACGGATAGCTAAAGATGCGTTATCTAAAGCTGGCAATAAGGTATTCTCGTAAATATATAAAATGGCAAAGTTGAGAATGAAATAGCCCTGGAAGTAGGGAGTAGAGAAGAAATTTGTCAGCTCCGCATTCCGCGGAAAAAAATACTCTCTTGAAAGAGAATAAAATTTTTGTTATGGCTAATTAACGAGACTTGATATAAGCATTCAGTTCCATTTAATTTATCCATCTGAAAAACCCTCTAAAAATTGTGTATCTTAGTAATTAGCTATAAGTTGACAAATTATATGTAAACACTATATACAGTAATCTGATTTAATTAATCAAAAATAAATCAATCTTATTATCCATAATTGGGTAGGTTAGTAGCAACGTAGTTAACAAATGATTTATGATTACTACATATACTCATAAATATCTAAGTGCTTATGCAAAATTAATTACACATTTTATGATACATCTATAATTTTATCCATAAATTATCAATTACTTCTCCCCATAACCTATTCCCTGTTCTCTGTTCCCTCTATCAACTAGGAAATTTATTTTGCACGACTACTTATCTATTGCTTTAATAAATCAAAATTGAATTAGTAATAACAGTAAAAATCGACAAAATTATGTTAACGAAAAAACTAGAAGCACTGGAAAAAATATTTGCCGAAATGGAGAAAGCTTTGATTGCTTACTCCGGCGGAATAGACAGCACTTTAATAGCAAAAATTGCTTATAATGTTTTGGGTGATAAAGCTCTAGCTGTAACTGCTATTTCTCCCTCTTTATTACCTGAAGATTTGGAAGATGCTCGGATTCAAGCAGCAATAATTGGAATCTCCCACGAAGAGGTAGAAACTAATGAAATGGAGAATCAAAATTATACTTCTAATCCCATAAACCGCTGTTACTTTTGTAAAAGTGAATTGCATGATACTCTCAAACCTTTGGCTTTAAAAAGAGGTTATTCTTATGTAGTAGATGGGGTGAATGCTGATGACTTACGAGATTATCGTCCGGGTATTCAAGCAGCAAAAGAAAGAGGAGCAAGATCGCCTTTAGCAGAGGTAGGAATTAGTAAGTTTGAAGTTAGACAACTTGCGAAAAAGTTACATTTACCTTGGTGGGATAAACCTGCTCAACCTTGTTTAAGTTCCCGTTTTCCTTATGGGGAAGAAATTACTGTAGAAAAGTTACAAAGAGTTGGAAAGGGGGAAAGGTATTTGCGAGATTTGGGATTCAAAAATTTACGGGTACGTTCGGAAAAAGATACTGCGAGAATTGAACTTCCAGCAGAACAAATTAAGGAGTTTGTGTTGACAATTGATTTAGGTAACTTAGTAGATAACTTTAAAGATTTTGGGTTTATATATGTCACTTTAGACTTAGAAGGATACCGTAGTGGGAAGTTAAATCAGGTCTTGTCGCCGGAGCTTTTGGGGGAAGATGTTTAGAATAGGTTTGGTGAAAAACTAAATGGCTCCTGTAGGAATTAATTGATAATTTATATGGGTATTTTTGATTAATTAGTTAAGAAAAATCTAGATGCAGTATTATTTCCTGAAAGTAGGGATTCCGGAACGGATGGCGGAGCGAATCGCCAAGTTATGAAAACTAATATCCCTTTAATTAAAATATGAAATTTAAACTAGAAAAGGTTGTTCCTTGGGGTCGAAATTTAGATGAATATATTTCCATGTTTGACCTAACTTCAGCAGAGAAAAATTTAACTATTCTTGACTGTGCAGCAGGACCATCAAGTTTTAATTATGAAATGACTTTGCAAGGATACAATGTTATTTCTTGTGACCCAGTTTATCAGTTTAATCCGGATGAAATTTTTCATCGTATTCAGGCAGTTTATCAAAGTATTATTGACCAAGCAAAAGTAAATTACGATCGTTTTCTCTGGCACAATTTTCAGTCACCGGAAAATTTAGGAAAAGTCAGAATAGCAGCTATGGAAAAATTTTTACAAGACTTTCCTACTGGAGTTGAGCAAAAACGTTATTTAACTGCTGAGTTGCCAAAATTTCCTTTTGAGAATGACAGATTTGATTTGGCTTTATGCAGTCATTTCCTATTTTTATATTCTGACTATTTGTCAGAAGAATTTCATCTAGAATCAATTTTAGAAATGTGTCGAGTTGCCAAACAGGTAAGAATTTTTCCTCTACTGAAACTTTCTGGAGAAGTTTCCCCATTATTAATGCCAATAATTGAAAAATTATCAACTAAAGGATATAGAGCAGAAATTCGAGAAGTAGATTATGAATTTCAAAAAGGAGGTAATCAAATGATAATCATTGAACCATCAGCTATGAGATATTAATACCAATTTTGAGTATTTAGATTTGATTTATAAACTTGAATAACTAATGTCAATCTTAACTTTAAATATTATTCAGAAGTTCTAAAAATTCATCAACAACATTACTGGGATTGTTATAGCATTTATTTGAATCAAAACGGAAAATCCTCATGCCATTTCTTTCAAAATCTCTTTCTCTTTCTTGTTCTTCTACTCGTCTTTCAGGTGTATGAGATATCCCATCTACTTCAAGTATTGCATATTTTTTGTTATACAATACAAAAAAATCTGGTTCTTTATTTTCACGACCTTTTTTGGTTGTCAATCTAAGGGCACTATTTGGGAAAAAACATATACCTCTTTTGTCAAGTTCTTCTGCTATTTTTACTTCTGATTGAGAACGAAAATTCAAATTTTTCCATTTAATAGGATCATCTTTAAATCTACAGTTATTTAATGGTTCTAAATTTTTAGTATTATTTGAAAGTTCAATTTGGCGTATAATTTTAAGTTTTCTTTCTTGAAAATCCTCCACTGTTAAACTTACGGAATCAGATGAATCTGAATCTAAATCTTCATCAAAAGGATTTTTACAAAATAGACTTTGATTGTCTGTATAATGATTTTTATAAGGAAGGATTTGATTATCTGTTAAAATTGGTTTAAAGTCTTCTCCTAATACTTTATAAACAGCTTTTTCTAATCTGCTATACCGACTTTCGATCATTTTTAAGGAATACTTTTCAACAAAAATAATTGCTCTCTTTTTGTCAAAATCTAAATCGATCAATTTTGCACATTGTTGAAATAATAGCTTTGTAGCCGGTAATTCTAATTTGTCTATTATTTTCTGCCAGACAAGTTCTAAATCTGTCATATCAAAACTTTAAATACAATATTCTAATACAGTATATATCATCCACAGCCTTAGCGTACTATTAGGGGTCGAGATAGATGTTACCAGGTGCAGGGTTGTCAGGTTTTGTAAAGAAGAAATATATTTTGGCATAAAACTAGAGAAATAATACCAAATCCGACTTATAAAAGCTAATTATATATTCTCTCTATTGCTTATTAAGGCTTACTTTTTACCTCACTGCATAATCAGCTTATAATAATCGAGTTTGGTATTATTTATTGTAGTTGAATTTTCTGAATAATTGCGTGATGTCTATAATCAATGATATGCTCTGATTAAGAAGTAAAAATTATTCAATAAACTGATGTTTCCTTTTATTCGCTCAGACTTAGAAAAACTTAAAGCTTATACTGCTCATCCTGGTGGTAGTTCAGAAATTCCTCTGGATAGATTAGATACTAATGAATGTCCTTATGATTTGCCAGAGAATTTAAAACAAAAGTTAGCTTGGAGTTATCAAGAACTAATTGAAACAAATCGTTATCCAGATGGTAGTCATTTAAAACTGAAGAAAGCAATAGCTGAATATGTTAATGAAGCAACTCCCTTAGCTAATATTTCTGCCGATAATATCTCTGTTGGGAATGGTTCCGATGAGTTAATTCGTTCTATTTTAATTGCTACTTGTTTGGGAAAAGAGGTTTCTATTTTAACTGCCACTCCTACTTTTTCTATGTATTCTATTCTGGCTCAAACTTTGGGAATTTCTGTAGTTACTGTTGGCAGAAATGAAGCAAATTTTCAAATAGATATTGTGGCGGCTGAAAAAGCTATTAATCAAACAAAAAATCCTCCTGTAAGAGTAGTATTTGTGGTTAACCCAAATTCTCCTACTGCTAATGCTTTAACCACTGAAGAATTGACATGGTTAAAAAGTTTGCCAGAAGATATTTTGGTAGTAATTGATGAAGCATATTTTGAGTTTAGTCAGGTTACTGTAGCTGAGGAATTAAATCAACATCCTAATTGGGTAATTTTAAGAACATTTTCTAAAGCTTTTAGATTAGCTTCGCTTAGGGTAGGATATGCGATCGCTCATCCAGAAGTTATTATTAATCTGGAAAAAGTTAGGCTTCCTTACAATTTACCAAGTTTTTCTCAAGCTGGTGCTAAATTAGTTCTTAGTTATAGGATAGATGTATTGTCTTTTATCCCGGAAATTTTGGCAGAAAGAACTAAGTTACTTGATGCTTTTGCTAAAATTCCTGCTCTAAAAGTTTGGGAAAGTAGTGCTAATTTTTTATATGCAAGACTGACAGATGAAGGTTTAAATTTAATTGGTGAAAGCTCCCAATATGAGGGTTTAAATAGTTTGATGCTGCAATTAAAAAGTCAGGGGACTTTGATTCGTCATACTGGTGGTGGGTTAAGAATTACTGTAGGAACTTCTGAAGAAAATCAGCGGACGGTTGAGAGAATTAAGGGTATTTTTAATCATGGATGAAGTTGTAAATTTGAGAGGTTCTAAATAAAATAGCAGTTCCCATACTTGTGAGGTATAAAGTTTTTTAAGTTTAGTAGTCAGGAGTGAGGATTCAGGAGTTGAATATAGGTAAATATAAGGTGTATTAGATTTACCTTATTTCCTCATCGTTACTTATATTATTTGTAAGAAAGATTTATCTTACCTGGTATAATATCAATTCTGATAAATTATCCATAATCAAAATGTTTTCTCTGATAAATTTCTCTCTGTTCCCTGTTCCCTGTTAACTGTTCCCTAAAATTTTTATTGTGGGTATTCAACAATTAATAATTAATAAGTCAAAACCAAAGCATCAACTAAATTTAACTATTTAGGTTGGTTTTTATTGCTATAGCAGTTTCTAACGGGCGTGAGGTACACCAATAATCCCCCGCACATCCCCCTCCCGTCCCCCTTAGAAAGGGGGAGGCCAAAGGATGCTTCGCTTTTGAAGGAGGGGAAGTCAGAGGATGCTGCGCTTTTTGTTCAATGGGGGTTAGGGGGGATCGAAATAACTGTACCTCACGCTTACTGGGAAATGCTATAGTAGCTGACTACTTAGACTTTTTTGAATTAATTTGAACAGATAAAAATATGAGTAAAAGAACAAACAGATTAACAAAATATTTGACAAAAGTTCTAGTAATAGCAGGAATAATTAGCATCGGTCTTTTGCAAAATATGTTGAAGCCAAAACCTGCTATGAATGCTGAAAGTATAGTTTTTAAAGTTCCTAATCTTACAGATTTATATATGTCTGTAGATTCTCTAGAAGTATTTGCTAAAGAAGGAAAAATTACTAATGATTTTGGCTTCTATGCTGCTTTTATGAAAGAAGAAGATTTAGCAAATTTGCGGAATATATTGCAAAAACGTTTTGATATACCGCCTGAATTAATTTCTCGCATTACTAATATGGCTATGGGGCAAGATTTCCTCAAATATTTGGGTCGGTTAGTACAAATAAATCCTGATATTAATGGTTATGATGGTATTAGAACTGCTTTAATTGAAGCTGCTTCTGACCCCGAAGAAGGTTTTACTATTATCAATATCATCAAAAAATTTCCGGCGAAAACAATCAGAATAAGTACAGATTTTTTATCTGAGTTTTCTAATGAGTTAACAACTTTTCAAGAATATCGAGATAGTTCTATTACAGCAATTATTGAACAGGCAGAAAAACAAGTTTCTACAGATCCACAAATGGATTATTCACAACTAGCAGATTTGAGTAAATTAGGTCCCTATAAAGTAACTAAAAAATATATTAGTTTTGAAATAGATACTCTACGTCAAACTTACACAGGTTTAACAGGTTCTTATACTCTAGAAGCTGATATTTATTTACCTGAAGGAATCTCTAAACCAGTACCTTTAGTAGTTTATAGTCATGGCTTTGGAGCGGAGAAAAAAAGCATTCTTTTAGCAGAACATTTAGCATCTTATGGCATTGCATTAGCAGGGGTTGAACATTTAGGTAGTGACTTAGCATATCGTCAATCTTTTCTCAAAGGAGAAGTAGATATAGATATCAGTCCTATTGAATATCTTAGTCGCCCATCAGACCTCACATTTTTATTAGATGAACTGGAAAATTTAGTCAAAACTGACTCTTATTGGCAATCTAAAATAGACTTAGAAAAAGTCGGTGCATTAGGAAATTCTTTTGGTGCTACTACAGTCTTATCTTTAGGAGGCGCTAATATTAATTTGCCTAGACTAAATCAAGAATGTGACCCGAAAAAATTGAGCTTAAATGTATCGGTATTGTTGCAATGTCGTGCTAGTTACTTACCACCTTCAAACTATGAATTAAGAGACTCTCGCGTTAAGGCAGTTTTTGCTTATTTTCCCTTAACAAGTGTAGTTTTCGGACCTGAAGAAATGAGGAATATTTCTATTCCGACTTTACTTATGGGAGGTAGTCACGATATTCTCACTCCAGGGATAGAAGAAGATGTTCATCCTTTTATTTGGATGAATAATAATCCAGATAAATATTTGGCTTTTTTGGTTCCTGGAACTCATTTTTCTACTAGCACTTTAATTCCTGGTTTGCCAGAAGTATTACAAGGTCCGACACCAGAAGTCGGACAATATTATTTAAAAAATTTAAGTGTGGCTTTCTTTAAAAAATATCTAGATAATCAATCAGAATACGAACCATATTTAACTGCCTCTTATGGCAAAGTGATGAATAAAGATTCCCTAAGTTTGAATTTAATTCAGTCTTTAACTCCACAACAATTAATAACTGCTTATGGTAGTTCTCCGCCAAAACCAATTATTCCTCCACCTATTACTGCAAAAGTTCCTCAACGACAAGAAACTATATTAGAAGAAATACAAAGAACTGGAGTAATGAAAGTAGCAATGAGACGAGATGCTACTCCTTTTGGTTATGTTGATAAAACAGGAGAATGGGCTGGTTATTGTGAAGATATTATTGATGCTTTTGCTCAAAATATTGCTCAGGAATTAAAAATTTCAACTGGTGTTAAAGTCATAGAAATTGTCTCTACTCTAGAAAACAGATTTCAATTAGTTCAAAATGGAATTGTACATTTAGAATGCGGTCCGAATACGATTAGGGATGATGTTAAAGGTGTGGCTTTTTCTAATCCTTTTTTTGTCACAGGAACTCATTTTTTAGCCAAAAAAGAAACACAAATAAATCCTGATGGTAATTTAGCAGGAGTAAAAACAGGTGTGTTGAGAAATACTACTACAGAAAAGTTTATTCAAACAGAATATCCTCAATCGGAAGCAGTTTATTTTAAAGGTAGTAGAGGTATTAATGAAGCTATCGAATCTCTGGTTAAAGGAGAAATTCAGACTTTGGCTAATGATGGGATTTTATCTCTGGGAGAATTAGTTAGACAAAACCTGGATATTAATAATTATAAGTTAGTGCCAGAAGAACCTTTAACTTGTGATTTTTATGGGATGATTATTCCGAATAATGACTCTCAATGGCAAACTAAAATTAATTCTTTTATTGATGGTGAAAAATCTAGACCTATTGATGAAAAATGGTTTAAAGATTTATTTCCTTATCAGTTAGAGGGTCTAGATTTTTGTGTGAATCAGAGAAAGTAATACCATTTTCATAAAATATTGCTACATTGCTTGATTTTAGGTTTGAGGTGGTAGGTTTGAGGTGGTAGATATTAATAGAATAAGTGGAAAATATTCCGCTTTTGGTGTCCGGATTTTACTGTAACAAGCTTGATTGAATTTGGTATAAATGAGTAGCAATATTAAGCCTAGTTTTCCCAGAAAATATCGTCGCAAAACAAAAAAAAGAATTTTGTTGTGGTTAGTTTCTCTAGCATTGATAACTGTTCCACTTGTACTGATAAATTTATCGGCAACAGCAGCAGAACAGGTCTACTTTAATTACGGTTTTCTGAAAGTTTCTGTATCTTTAACTGCTTTAGAAACTTATGCAGAAATAGGTAAAATTGAAGATGAGTTAAAGTTATATTTTTTATTTCTAAATTCAGAAAATCAGCAAAAATTCAGAGACATACTCCAATTTAATCTGAATATTAACCCCATACAACTTGCTCAAGGTTTGCATTCCCCCATGGGAGAAAAATTACTCCAATATTTGGGAGAAATGATTCAAAATCAAGATGGAAATAATGGAGCGATCGCTCTGCGGGAAGCTTTAATTAAAACTGCTGAATCTGAAGATTTTACACCGATAAATGTTTTGCAAAACTTTCCCGGAGAAGTGCAGTTTAATATTCCCAAAATTCTATCAGTAAATCGAGAATTTTTTGGTTTGCTTGAAGATACAGAAAAATTAATTGCAGAAGTTCAAAAAATTACATTAGCTGCCGCTGCTACAGAAGCAAAATTTGATTTTTCTACATTAACAGATTTACGCCAACCAGGCAATATTTCCTTCTATCAAGAAACTCTAACTCTTAATGATAAAAGTCGCGATCGCCAATTTCTAGTTAATCTTTATTTGCCTGATAATTATAGAACAAATCAAACTATTCCATTAATTATTCTTTCCCCTGGGTTAGCAGCAAAACTTAGTCAATGGCAACATTTAGCCATACATTTAGCCTCTCATGGTTTTGCTGTGGCAAAAGTACAACATCCAGGCAGTGACTTTAATCATTTTCAAGCTTTTCTAGAAGGAAAAGAAACAGAAATTTTTCAACTCAGAGAATTTATTAATAGACCTCTAGATATTAGCTACTTATTAGATGAACTTGAACGTCGTAATAAATTTCAATATCAAGGAAAACTCAATCTAAAAAATGTTGGGATGGCAGGTCAATCTTTTGGCGCTTATACAACATTAGCTTTAGCCGGAGCAAAAATTAATTTTCCACAACTAAAACAAGATTGTTTACCTCAAATTAAATCTTTAAATCCTTCCCTATTTTTACAATGTCGTGCCTTAGACTTACCGGAACAAAATTATAATTTACGGGATAAAAGAATTAAGTCAATATTAATTATGGACCCGGTGAATAGCAGTATATTTGGTAAGTCTGGTTTGAGTCATATTAATATACCGATTTTGTGGGTGGCTGGCAGTGAAGACCAATTAACTCCCGTAGTCATAGAGCAGGTTTATCCTTTTACTTGGTTGCCAGTCACAGAGAAGTATTTTATGTTAACAAAAGGGGCAAAACATCTAGACTTTAATATTACTGAAATTCAAAATGTAGAATCTGTAGATGATGATTCTTTAAATCAGTTAGTTAGTGCCAGTTCCCCTGTGATTAAGTCTTATATTGATGCTTTTGGTTTAGCATTTTTTCAGACATATCTAGGGAATAATTCTGATTATTTGAATTATTTACGTTCTTCTTATGCTATGGCTATTAGTGAGGAACCTTATACTCTTGGTTTTTTGTCTGCTTCGACAGTAGAACAATTAATTCCTACTTTGGCTGGCAAGTAGGGAGCAGGGAGTAGGGAGCAGGGAGTAGGAGAGAAAGAATATAGTTTTTCCAAAGTAGGAACGTTGGTGGAAGAGTCCTAGAAATGGGAGGAAGATCAGCAACCCGGAGACCAGACAATACGAAAACCTTTATTGTTGTCGAGGTTGTCGGCATTGCTAAAGTAACGCCTAGCACTCCGGCAATTACTAGAAATGCTGCCCCAGCTACCGCCACGGAGCAGTAGTCTACTATTATTTCCTCCAGTTTTCCAAGCACTTCCGTCGGTAGGCGCACCATTATAATTATCGTGCCAAAAATCTAGACACCATTCCCAGACATTCCCGTGCATATTATATAAACCAAAAGCATTGGGTGGGAAAGTTCCGACATCTGTTGTTTCTTGTCGATATTTTTCTTTAGGAGCATAAGCATAAGGATAATTACCGTCGTAGTTAACTAACTCAGACGTTATAGTTTCTCCAAAATAAAAAGGTGTTGTTGTTCCTACTCGACAAGCATATTCCCACTGACTCTCGCTAGGTAGTATATAAACTTTTCCAGTTTTTATAGATAGTTTCTGGCAAAATTCTTTTGCGTCGTACCAGCTCACTCTTTCTACTGGGCGGTTTCCTCCTTTAAACTGAGAAGGATTTTTACCCATAATAGTTAAATATTGTTCTTGAGTAATAGGATATTTACTCATATAAAAAGGTTCAAGAGTAACCTTATGTTGAGGGCTTTCAGATGCTCCTCTTCCCTCTTCATTGTCTGGCGAACCCATGAGAAAACTTCCCCCAGGAATATAAACCATTTCTAATTTAATTCCATTACCTAAATCTTCTATTTTTTGCCTAGCACTTCCCTGGGTACGGTGAGTAATATAGCCGGATATATTAACAGTCACAACTTCAAAAGTAAACAGCTCTCCTTTTTCTGATTCTCCTGTTGATGGTTGAGATTTTTGTGGTGGAGAATTAGGTTTTAGTGGTTGAGAAGTAGGCTGAATAATAGACAAAATTTCCCCTACATTTTTAAACCTTTTCTTAGTCGCTCCAACAATCATTTTATCCAATATTTCTCCAAGTTCATCACTCACACTCGACTTTAAATAATCTCGCCATACCCAATCACTTTCACTCACATCAAATAAATCAAAAGGTTCCACTCCAGTTAATAAATGAATACAAGTCACACCCAAACTATAAATATCGCTAGAAAAAGTTGCTTTTCCTACTGCTTGTTCCGGTGCAACATATCCCGCAGAACCTATAACAGTTCCCGTCACAGCTAAAGCAGTCATTGTGGCATATTTAGCCGCCCCAAAGTCTACCAATACTATATTTCCTCTATCTCCCCCCTTTCCAAGGGGGGTAGGGGGGGATTTCCTAATAATATTCTCAGGTTTAATATCTCTATGAATTACCTGATTAGAATGAATAAATTCCAACACGGGCAATAAACTTTTTAACAACTCTAAAATTTGACTTTCATCAAAAGCACCCGACTCTTCTAATTCCTGTTTTAAATTTTTCCCGTCGATAAATTCTTGTACTAAATACTGTCGATTATCCTGAGTAAAATACGCCAAAAGTTCGGGAATTTGTGGATGTCTACCTAAACCATCCAAACGTTCAGCTTCTTGAGCAAATAATTCCGCAGCTTTTGCTAAAGTTTTAGTTCCTTGTGCTTGAGGAAAAAATTGTTTAATTACGCAAAAAGGCTTTGAAGGTTTGTATTTATCGACAGCTTGAAAAGTTCTGCCAAAACCACCTTGCCCGATAATTTTTATAGGACAATAACGTTCGGCTAAAACTAATTTTTCACCACAGTGTTGACAGAATATTGTGTCTGGTGGATTAAGTTTTAAACAGTCAGGATTTAAACATTGAGTCATGGTTACTTTGGATAGAAATAATAGGTCTTTCTTTTATAGGCAGATTACCCACTGAATGAGGAGTAGATTCTACATTTAAAATTGTACCTAAATTTGCCGAGGATATATTTTAATTTATTCCTACTACCCTACTGCATTACTCACAACTGTTAACGGATTTCCTCCGTAGAATGCTGGCTGATAACTGAAATGACCAAAATCCTCTAATATATTAATTATAATTTGTCTGATGTCTAATTTTATTGTGAGGAAAATTTAAGTGCAGGTTGAACAGGTTATCGAAACGCTAAAGTTGGATTTGCCGACTTTATTTGAAAAGGATATTTCCTACGATATCTATACTCAAGATATTTTTTTTAAAGACCCGGTAAATACTTTTAAGTGGCAGTTTAATTATCGAATTATTTTTTGGACTTTGCGCTTTCACGGTCGGCTATTTTTTACCGAACTATATTTTGATTTACATGATGTTCAGCAAACAGCAGAAAATATTATTTTGGCAAATTGGACTGTGCGTGGAGTGTTAAGAGTACCTTGGGAAGCTAAGATTTTTTTTAATGGTTATTCTACTTATAAGTTGAATCAAGATGGATTGATTTATGAACATATTGACACTTGGGATAGAAAACCAGGGGAAATATTAAAGCAATTTTTTCAAAAGGGAGAAAAGGGTGTAGATTAAATACCCATCATACCAATTATCAAAAATTTTGCTACACCCGATTGGTGGGGAAGTGTGGGAGGTGGGAGGAGAGGTAAATTTAGCAATAATTTACACTTACTAACTAATAATTGTCAAAAACAGACTTTCAATCTTGCTAATTACTTGACTGTTGAAGTATCGCCCAACTATAGCATTACTTTTAGTAATTGGTATTATACCTCTCTGGAAAAGAAGGAGTAGGGAGGAGGGAAAAATAATTGATATTTTCTTGAGGATAATTGATTTGATTTTTTACTATTGGAGATGTCTATTAATTGCTTAAATATTTGCTTCTCCTGCATAGTAATAGTGAGAATATATAGTGTTTCTCAAGTTACTGAGTACAGTTCTTTCGTTCCCCCCTACCCTTGAGAAGGAGGGAAGAGGAAGTCCCCCTTAAAAAGGGGGATTTAGGGGGATTTATTGATGTACCTCGCCAGGCGGAAAACTGTTATATTATTGTTTCCCATCTCCCACACCTCCCACACCATTACAACTAATAACTGATAACTAATAACTGATAACTGAAATAACCACGCATCACCATCAAATATTCAATCCCACCACAGTCTATTCTGGAGGATATTCCAGTACAAACTGATAGTAAACTTCTTGGGTATATTGGGGTTGTAATATTAATTCCCATTCAAGTAAACCCATTTCACTTATCTGAATTTTTGGATAAGTTTGGGTTAGCTGGATTTTAATTCTTTCATCTTTACTAACTGGTATTTTCTCTTGCAATATTAACGTTGTTTCTATTATATTCACATTAGTAATTTGTAATCCATAAGCATAAGTATCTCGCTGATGATTGCCAATTAATTTTTTATCAACTTGTCGTTCTACTAATTCTCGCTCAATACTAAATCCTTCATTTATTCCTAAATTAACTTTAAACTGTTGACCTGGTACAATATTATCTAATTCCGTTATACCGATAAATATTTGGTCGCGAAAAATATTGATTTTACCAGGTAATAAAGTTACGCCCGTATGAGGATTAGTGATAATTCCTTGTTGATAAATAAAGCTAATTAATTTTGGGATAGCAATAAACTCAAAATGACTGGAATATTCATCATTAAAAATAATAACTTTATGAGGTGCGCCGTCACTGGGAATGTTGCTTTTTCCTTCTAATTCAAATGTCACAAAACTGCCTGATTTTAAAATTTTTGCCATAGCTGTTTGAGCAGCTATTGGTTCTTCTATAGAGATAGTTTCAACAGCTTTTTCTTGATTTTTTCCCCCATTTGTGGGTTGTAATTCTGACTGATTCATAGATACTGCTGCCATTGCCATGACTGGAAACTGGGCAACTTGTTGGGGTGGCACATCCACATACCACGGCTCTAGTTGTGGGGGTAATGAAGTGATTTCTGGTTTAGCTGTAGAAAGGGTAAGGTTAATATTTTCCCAATCTTCACCAGTGGTTTGTTTAACTTCTCCTAAATAAGTAATATTAACTCTATCCCTTTCACTAATAGCTCCTAAATCATAAACTGGTTTCCAACTTGCTTGACTCACTAAGTAGGATATTTATAGTTGAAAATTTCCTGATTTTTCTACAGCTATTGTAATAGTTAATTTGCAGCTTTCTCAAGGGCGATAGTTTTGTAATTGCTGTAGCTGTTGATAGAGAAAATTTAAGTTTTCATCTAATTCTTGTAGTTGCTTTTCATAGTAGGCAAGTATCCCAGAAAATTCACTATAACGTTGACCTAAAAAGCTGATTAATTCAGTTGTTTCACCCAAACCTATTTGTTGCTTGGCAAGACTCTTGGAAAATTCTTATACAGATTTTTTACCCAAATATTCCACAAAACTAACTTGCATTTTGTGAGCTTTGATTTCGTCTTGAAGATAACGTTTTTGTGTTTCAGAATCTTGTATTTGCTGAGTTAATTCTGCTAGTTTATCTGCTACAGGTTCAGATTTTAAAACTTGTTCTGTTCTGACTCCCAATAGTTGTAATGAAACTTCTCCTGAACCTGTAACTCGAACTGAGTCGGCTTCGAGAGTTATCAGTAGTTCAGTAATAATTAATTCTTGTTCATTACCAGTAAATTTTACATTTCCAATGCGTGTAATTCAGGCACGGTCGGTGTAGACTGTAACCTGAGAAATTTCTGTATTTACTATCTTTTTAGTATCAGTTATTTCTGACTTTGCCACTAATAGTTTCTCCAAACAAATATCTTAACTGTAGTAAGAATTGTAGTGTGAATTCCTAATTCAATATCGGTTTTTCTCACTATGATTCTTTACTACAACAAAGTTCAGACTTTTTAGTCACTAACCGGAGGAATTTCTGCCATATCTAATATTTTTGGAATTAAGTCTTCCCGCTTAATTGCCATCATGTGGACTCCATGACAAATTTTGCTGGCCATCTGTACTTGTTCCGCTGCAATTCTCATTCCTTCTTCTAAAGGTTTTTCTGCTTTTGCCAAACGGTCAATAATATGTTGTGGTATATCAACTCCCGGCACATACTTATTAATAAAAGCAGCATTTTTGGCAGATTTTAGTAAAAATATTCCCGCTAAAATTGGCTTATTACTATCAACTGCAATTTGATTCATAAACTTTTCTAACTTGTCAAAATCAGAAATTAATTGACTTTGAAAAAATTGCGAACCTGCTAATAATTTCCGTTCAAATCTGCGTTGTAATCCCGACCAACTGCCAGACTGAGGATCGACAGCAGCTCCAGCAAATAAATCTGTTTGGCCATCTGTTAATGGTTCCCCATTCCAGTCCACTCCTTGATTGAGTTTAGCGATCGCCTGTAATAAACGTACTGACTCCAGATCAAAGACGCTTCTAGCATCTTTATGGTCTCCTGCTTTTACTGGGTCTCCTGTGAGAGCTAAAATATTGTGAATTCCCAAAGCGGAGACTCCCATTAAGTCCGCTTGTAGGGCGATGCGGTTGCGATCGCGGCAGGCCATTTGACATATTGGTTCTATGCCATGATTTTTTAAGATTACGCAAGCTGCTAGAGAACTCATTCTGAGAACAGCTCGACTACCATCTGTGATATTAACAGCATGAACTCGTCCTTTAAGTGATTCAGCCATTTTAATCATCTGGGTGGGGTTGGCACCTTTTGGAGGTGCTACTTCAGCAGTGATTAAAAATTCTCCCGATTTAACTGCATTGCGAAATCTATTCATTATATTTATCAATTTTTTGTGGTTTATTTATTAATTTTAGTTTAGTTTATTCTATATATAAGCTGTTGTTTTAAATTGACTTTGTGTTAAGCAATTTTGCTTAATAACTAACTACTCTGTTTTTTGTATATAGCATTTCTCAAGCTGATGAGGTAAAGTTTTTTTTCTGATTTTATCCTCCCTATTTTCCCTTCTTCTCTACTCCCTAAAACGTCAGCATTAAGCTATTAGCATTCAGCCTTCAGCTTTTAAACATACAGGACTTACTAAGATTAACTAAAGGTTACCAATTTATTCATAAGTTTTAATTCTCCTTAGAGAGTAATTCCTTCTTCAACGTAATAATCAGTTAGTAACTTATAGCTGATAGCTGATAACGCAGTTCCTCCGATAGGAGGCTAGCTGACGGCTGTTTGCGTAGCATTCCGAAGGAAATGCTTACCCTAAAACAAAGGAATTTTGTACCTCACCAATATGGGAAATGCTATAGCTGCTATTTATCAAGGTCAATTATTAGTTTTGAGTAGAAGCAAAATTTTCATCTGGTTGATAATTAAATATTATATTATATCAATAGTTTCAAAGTTATAACAAGCATAAATGAGTGAAAATTTTGATACCGCAGATTCCACCTTAGTCAGGTAAAGTCATAACGGTTAAGATACTTGCACTAGAGAAGTTTAAACATTAATATTCGTACTTCATCTACTTGGAATTTGCTATAGCAATCCTAAATTATTTGTAATAAATCAAAAAATAGATAAAAATCCAGAAACTTTTACCCCTGTTCCCTGTTCCGTTTTTCTAGAATATTTTTTTCACAACTACGCAGAGCAATGGTATATAACAGTTAATCTTAACTGAAAACCTTGAAAATTATGACTCCTTACTCCTAAATACCACCAGAATATTACAACTGAAATAGGATTGCTACATTATATGAAATAATTAATTAAAATTACTATAACATTAAACTTTTCAACTTACTTTTGAAAGTTATTTTAGAGATTCCAGTATGCCCTAATCAGAAGTTAAAGCCCGGCTGATGATGTACAAGGAGTAAATTGAACGTCTTAAAAGTGCGGGCATCTTGCCCGTAATCAGAGGCATCTTGCCTGCTAGGTATCTATCTCATAACATCGGAAAGCGCTGTATTAAGTACAACCAAAATATTGAGAGAGACAATATAAAACCAAAAAGTCAGTAATTTTCTTTGTTATATGTAACTACCAGATTTATTGAATTTTCAATAGGCTTGAACCTTTTCAATCTCAATGTTTACTAATATAGAAAAAAAGGGCATTTTATTTAAAACAAATATTTTCAAAAATTCCGATTAATAATTAGCCCCTATCTCAATTTATCTGCTATAAAATTTTCTCTTAGTACCATCAAAAAAATCCAAACTATTCAATTCCAAATCAAACTAAATAGGAGTAGAATAACCCAAAGCAGCTTTAACTTTTGCCAGAGTTTGATTAGCGATCGCCCCGGCTTTTTGTCTACCTTCTGCTAATACAGATTCCAAATAACCTTGATCATCCATTACTGCTTTATATTCTGCTTGAATTGGTTTTAAACATTCAATTGTTGCCTCTGTCAATAAAGGTTTAAATTGCCCCCATCCCATATCATGACATTCTTCAGTTACCTCTGCCTTAGTCTTCCCTGAAAATAACTCATAAAGAGTCAATAAATTATTACATTCAGGTCGTTCAGGATTATCAAATTCCAAACCTTTAACCGCATCCGTTTTACAACGTTTAATTTTTTTGGCAATTAAATCTGGTGGGTCTAAAAGATTAATTCTACTTAATTCTGAGGGATCAGATTTAGACATTTTACTAGTACCATCTGCCAAACTCATTACCCTTGCACCCTCTTTTCTGATTAAAGGTTCTGGCAATTTTAACACTGTTTCACCCCGACCAAATAGATGATTAAATCTAACTGCAATATCGCGAGTAAGTTCCAAATGTTGTTTTTGGTCTTCTCCTACAGGAACTTTATCTGCATTGTAGAGCAGGATATCTGCAGCCATTAAAACTGGATAATCTAATAAACCTGTACCAACATTTTCTCCTTGTTTAATTGCTTTTTCCTTAAACTGAATCATATCTGTGAGCCAATTTAAAGGAGTAATACAATTAAGTAACCATGTCAATTCAGTATGAGCCCGAACGTGAGATTGAACGAATATGGTAGAATATTGCAGGTCTATACCACAGGCCAAATATAGAGCTGCAATAGTATAAGTATCTGTAGCTAATGTAGCCGGATTATGTGGTACTGTAATTGCGTGTAAATCTACTACACAAAATAAATTATCGTATTCTTTTTGACCTTCTACCCAGTTGCGAATTGCGCCTAAATAGTTTCCAATATGAAGATTTCCAGTTGGTTGAACTCCAGAAAGTATAAGCTGTTTACCCATTAAACCCTTAACCTTAGCAATTAAAAATTAATTCATTATTCTTGATTATTAACAATAGCATACCTAGCGATCGTTTAACATCCTGACTAGACTATTCGGCATCTAACTTAGCTTATACGACAAAAGTCTGTTGAATTAATTCAAAAGTGTCAAATTGTATCCACCGACTAAATTAATTATACAGATTATTTGGATAGGTAGTTGACAAATGAAAAAAAATCTATTTCAATCAAAATAGTATGGAAAATCCAGAATAATTTCATAAATTTTATCCATAAAAAATGTTACTTAGTGTTAACAATATTTCATCAAAAACCATTCAATAAAATCTCCAATTCATCAAGAGAAAACCATGCATTTTGTGTAAATCAAATGAAGCCTAAAATCAACAACATAACTTCCTGGAAACAGGCTGAACTACTAATGCAGCCGGCTTTTATTAGAATATTAGATTGGCTACAGAAAAAATTGGTAGATTCTGTTTGGGAAAACAGTTACGAAGAAGTACAAATACCCATACCAGGCTATAGACTAAATTTAGAATTTCAAGAACAAAAAGTTAGTATTGATATCTGGGAACTCTGTTATCAAGTCTGTTTTAGTAACTATCTCCCAACTCATACAGCGGAGCAAACAGTAGAAGTTGATATTGACACCAGTTTGCTGAATGAAAATGGGGATGTAAATTGGGATAGGCTTGACGAAAAAGCGCTTTTAGTGGTAGAAAATATGATAGGAGATTTACCAAAAATATAAGATTAGTTAGATATTAATAATAGATTGTTTAATCAATACCAGCCGAAACAAAAGATTATTCAACAATTCAGTGTTACCTTTGCTAAAATCAACTCAAAGGATTTTTTTTTGTTTGATGATTCAAAGGATAAATTTCCAACCTGAATTCTGAATTATGAATTATTGGATTTCGGAATTAATTATTGTCTAATCATTGAGATAATCATATGGTTAGAGTATGTGAGGACGGGTAAGCACAGTAGATAATTTTTATTGGCTATTAATTATTAAATAAATTTCACCGAATCCGATAAAAATAAAATCTGATATAGTAAATTAATTCAGAAGTTGATGCCAGAATAAAATTTGAGACAGAGAGGAATAAGAGAAAAATCAAAGTATTAATCAAGAAAGTATTAATTAAGATTGTGAAAGTACGTGTAAATAACCTGATTATATGTATTTTTCCCAGGTAAATGATTTGTAAAAATCAATAAATAGAGAAAAATTATCAAACTCGTTCCTCAATTCTCTGTTTTCTAATTATGCGGATATTTTTGACACAACCGCACCGAAGACTACTATATAAAATATCTAAATTAGTTGATATTTATCCATCATATTTATACAAGCAAAAACAAACATTAACTCAAAATTATGACTCAAGAATTACAGAAGATGCAAACAGATAATAGTGCCATCTTTCAAAACTCTGCTAGTGGTGCAACAATACCAGTTAGTTTTGGTAACGATGCTGAAGCAAGAGAAGCTACAAAACAAGGAGTAAGTTTGTGCGATCGCTCCCACTGGGGACTAATAAAAATTTCAGACGAAGACCGTCTGCGCTTCCTCCACAACCAAAGCACCAATAACTTCAACATTCTCCAACCAGGTCAAGGTTGCGATACCGTCTTCGTTACTCCTACCGCTCGCACCATTGACTTAGCAACAACTTACGCGACAGAAGATTCTGTCTTGTTGCTAGTCTCTCCAAACCGTTGTCAACAGTTAATGGAATGGTTTGACCGCTATCTTTTCCCAATGGATAGGGTAAAATTAGAAGATGTTAGCAACGAATATGCCATATTTAGTCTCATCGGACCCGAAAGCAACAAGCTTTTAGAAAAGTTAGCAGGTAAAACTCCCCCAGACGCACCTCACGCTAGTCATCAGTTAATGAGTCTGGGAAATCTAGAAGTTAGGGTTGCTGTCGGTAGTGGGTTAGCAACAGAAGGATACACTTTAATAATACCCGTCAATAATGCTGCCGAAGTTTGGCAAATGTTGGTAGAAACAGGAGCAGTACCTATGGGCGATCGCCTTTGGGAACAACTAAGAATACAAGAAGGTCGTCCCGCACCAGACTATGAACTTACGGATGACTATAACCCTCTGGAAGCAGGTTTATGGAATACTATTTCTTTTGAAAAAGGTTGTTATATTGGTCAAGAAACTATTGCTCGTTTAAACACATATAAAGGTGTAAAACAAAGACTTTGGGGAGTACGTTTAAATGGGAAAGCAGAATTAGGAAATGTTGTACAAGTAGGAGATGAAAAAGTTGGGAAATTGACAAGTTGTACAGAAACTAATGATGGTTATTTTGGTTTAGTTTATATCAGAACCAAAGCAGGAGGAGTAGGTTTAAAAGTGCAAGTGGGAGATGTGGAAGGAGAAGTAGTTGAAGTACCTTTTCTGACACATCAAGATTGAAGTCAGAAGTAAATTCTTGCTGTGACGAAATTTGCATAGTAGATAATTTATATCGAACGTTCGATATATTTTGTTAGACCTTGAGAAAAAACTTATAACTGATAACGGCGTTGTTGCAGGAAGGTAGCGATTCCCGAAGGGATTGCTTCGCAAATCGCCAAATCACCCCCTTGTGGCGGTAGAACGGCTTTGTTGCATAAAAGTAGCGATATAACATCTATTCCGCTTTGGTTAGCATATCAAACGCGGAGCAAGTGCGGCTGCTATATCGCTCTCTTTGGCTATTATTGATGTTCTCTTCATCTATTGTCCAATAGTTAGGGTGGGCTGATTAAATCTCAAAACGTTTACCTGTAAACGTTTTAGCCTTTTTAGCTCTTATATTGATGTTCTCTTCATCTATTGTCCAATAGTTACAGCAGTTTCCACGCATTATGAAGTAGATATGCACAAGTAAGTGCGGTAGCTATATACTTTCATGCAAAAAAGCCACTGATAACTGAATATGGCGATCGCCTACTGAAAAAAGACGGTATAGATAATTTAGTCATCTTGAGATGACTTAAGCTATCAGAACCATCTCTGAGGAAATTTCTTTGATAAATCCGGTTTCTGCCTAAGTTCTGATAAAATTAAGTCGTAGTAGTAGACTGACTTTAAATAAATTGTGAAATAGTAGGGGCGGGTTTTAGTGGGAATTTTCATGTTCACCCTACAGCGGTTTTCATATGAGTGAACCACGGTAGGGGCAATTTCCTACGGAATGCTCCTAATTACGCGAATCGCCCTGTTTTTTCCTTATAACGATGTGGTTTATCAATCTCAAAAGCGCTGTAAGATTAAATAAACCCGCCCTCATGCACAGTTTTAGCTGTGTTAGTCCAGTAGTGCATTCTAATTATTTTGGTCAAGGGAACAGTGGGAGCATCTTGCTTCCTTGCTAAAAATTATTCATCCCGATTTACCATTGCTATGCAGAACTACTAAACAAGTTAAACATTATCAAAAATTATATGACTGCAACAACTCCTACCATTAATCCTTTCTTAACCAATAATTTCGCCCCCATTAAAGAAGAAACAACCGCCGACGACCTCAAAGTTATAGGGGAACTACCTCCCGATCTCTCAGGAATGTTTGTGCGTAACGGCCCCAACCCCCAATTTAACCCAATTGGACAATATCACTGGTTTGACGGCGACGGAATGCTCCACGGAGTCAGAATAAAAGACGGTAAAGCATCTTATCGTAACCGTTATGTACGCACCTACAAATTCCAGGTAGAAAACCAAGAAGGTAAAGCAGTATGGCCTGGATTCTTAAATCCTGCCCAACGAGATAATCCCCACGGCACAGATATCAATACAGGTAACACAGCCCTAGTTTATCATGCCAATCATTTTTATGCTCTCTGGGAAGGTGGTGGCGGTGCGCCTTACCATATTAAACTGCCTGAATTGGAAACTATTGGCAAACAGACTTTTAACAGCAAACTTGAATCTCCTTTTACTGCTCATCCTAAAGTTGATGCTGTCACAGGAGAAATGATGTTTTTTGGTTACTCAATGACACAACCTCCATTTTTACAATATGGCGTTGTTTCGGCAAATGGTGAATTGCTGCGCACCATACCTATAGATTTGCCTCTGGGAGTATCAATGCACGACTTTGCCATTACGGAAAACTATAGTATCTTTTTCGATTTACCCATGACTTTTCGTGCAGAAAGAGCAGAAAAAGGTGAATTTCCAGTAATGTTTGAACCAGAAACACCTGGTCGCTTTGGTATCATTCCCCGTCATGGCGATAGTGGAGAAGTGCATTGGTTTGAAACTCCACCTTGTTTTGTTTGGCATAGTCTTAATGCTTATGAACAAGGGGATGAGGTTGTATTGCTCGCTTGTCGGTTAAAATCAGTTAATGTGTTTATGGCTGATGATAGCGATCGCTTTCCTGATGCTAATATTCCTTATTTATATCGTTGGCGGTTTAACCTAAAAACAGGAGCGGTCAAAGAGGAACAGCTAGATGATGCACCTTCTGAGTTCCCCCGTGTCAATGAAGAATTATTAGGGCGAAAGACGCGGTATGGTTATTCAGCAAGAATGGAAGCAGGAGAATTTCCTCCTCTGTTTGATGCTTTGATTAAATATGACTTGGATACAGGGAAGTCGGAAACTTATGAGTTTGGTAAAGGGCGTTATGGTGGAGAGGCAGTCTTTGCACCTCGACTCAATGCTAGCAGTGAAGATGATGGTTGGTTGCTGACTTATGTTTATGATGAAAATACTCAGACGTCTGAGTTGGTGGTAGTGAATGCTCAGGATGTGAGTGGGGAAACTGTAGCGCGAGTGATTATTCCGCAGCGAGTGCCTTATGGTTTTCATGCTGCTTGGGTTACAGAAGCGCAGTTGAGTTAAGTATTATAGCACTACAAAAAAGTGTTAGGAAATTAATAAAATTGAAATCCTTAACCAATAGTTTTGTCTGAATAAATGAAGCGCGGGGTGAAAATAATCCCCGCTTATAATATTGCATTTCCCAAGCTCGTGAGGTACAGTTCTGGGGATCCCCCCTAACCCCCCTTGAGAAGGGGGGAACTGGAAGTCCCCCTTTTTAAG
>JASJEE010000028.1 GCA_030064835.1 Microcoleaceae cyanobacterium MO_207.B10
TTACTGCTTTTTAGGGAACAGGGAACAGGCAACAGGCAACAGATAAGAGTTTCAGTTTTTTTATTTACTTTTTGATTTATCACAACCTATGCACGGATTACTATAGTAAATAATCAATAATTATTAATTGTTAATTATTAATTCTCTATGCCAGGATTTTCTTGAGTATTAACTTCTGTGGAAAAATTACTTTCTATCCAATTCATAATCAGAACTAATAAACCTAACATCCCAGCAGAATACATATCTCCTCCCCATGATTCATGTAACCAATGAAAAGCTGCATCTTGACCTTTTCCATGAAATATTGTTAGTAAAGTATTTCTCAGAATATTGGCACTAACACTTACTATTACCGCACTAGAAAGCAGAAAAATACTTTTACCACGATTCGCTATTGCACCAGTCCAATAAAGTAGCATTAGAGAAACATATAAACTTGTAAAGAGCATTTTTAAGCCAGCACAATGAGGTGCAACTTCGACAATTCTTCCCCCTACAAATAAATATATTTGCTCTACAGTAACGTCCATATTTAATTGAGTCAAAATAAATCCAGCAACTGCAGCAATAAATTTCTGTAGAGGTAAGGCATAAGGTTCGATTAAATAAGGAATATGATTGGGACTAGCTAGTAAGACAAATATCAGGGGCATACCCATTAATTTTAAGCCAGGAATTCCTTTAAACCAAAGACAAATTCCTGCTAAAGTGAGCGGAAAAGATAAGTTGATTAAGTCGGGAATACCACTTATATACCAAACTCCTGCAATTCCTAATAAGACTGCTCCTAATGGATGAGAAATATTTGGTAAATTCTGCCACTTGTGGCGATAATTCCAAGCAATATAGGCAGCAAAAGGTAAGCCTATTATGCCATGGCTAAAGTATTCATGTTCTATACTGATACTTTTATTTAGCCAGCCATCGTACCAATATATTATTAACGGAACATACATTAATAGTATTACGAGTAAAATAGCTCCTGTTAGTAAGTGAGGTTCTAGAGCTAGAGGAAATTTTCTGCGATTTTGCATATTTTTGGTGTTTTATTTGGATAAATAATAGCCGAATAAAGTTAAACTATTTAGACTATTTGGGATATAAAAGTTTCAAAATTCTAAACTTTTCTGCTTCTAAGGTATAGGATTTAATTAATCAAATCTAGCTGATTGAAGCAGATATAAATAAATCAGGAAAACTGTGTTAATTAGGGTTTGGTGAATAAAGCTAAAAGTTAGGATAGCTAAGGCTTTTCTAGCTTTTTATCTTCAATTTATCTCCTAGTTATGAGCTGCTTATTGGCCTCAAAATATTAATATTTTGTGCTGAAATTCAAGAAAATTTCTTCAGATAAAATCACCTAAACCGTCCCCTATTCCCAACATCTCCGCGTCTCCGCGTCTCCGCGTCCCCGTGTCCTACCCCTACCAACCAATTTTTTCAGTAAGCCCTAATTACTATGGAATAGCATCGCATACATACTTTTACCATTTAAGTATTTTCTCACCCTGAATCCTAGTAGTTAACTTTAAATGATTTCTTGCTAATTAGCTAATATTTTTGGGGAAACACCCTGAATTTAAAAATAATAAGTAAACAGTTATTTATTGATAACTTCACTAATAGCTTGCACCACGTAATTAATTTGTTCTTCACTAAGTCCAGGATACATTGGTAATGATAAAATCTGTTGACTCAGAATTTCACTATTAGGGAAGTCACCTTTTGTGTAACCTAAGTTTTCATAGGCTGGTTGAAGATGACAAGGTATTGGATAATGGATGCCAACAGAAATACCTGCTGCTGTTAATTTCTCTTTTAAGGTATCGCGGTCAATAGGAAATTTGTCGGTGACTCGAATCACATATAAATGATAAATGTGGCCACTTCCACTCAGATTTTTTACAGGAATAATACCCTTTTCTGTCATTGGGCTGAGAAGGGTATCGTATATTTGGGCTGCTTTGTTGCGATCGCTATTCCAATCTACCAGGTAAGGCAGCTTTACATTAAGTACAGCCGCTTGTATTGTATCTAAGCGACTATTAGTACCTAGTTGCTCATGTACATATTTACGAGGCGCTCCATAATTACGAAGAGTCCGCATTTTGTTTGCTACCTCCGGATAGTTGGTAATGACTATTCCCCCATCGCCAAAGCAACCTAAATTTTTGCTGGGATAGAAGCTAAATGCAGCAGCAGTACCCACACTTCCCGCAAAAGCTCCTTCTCTATCTGCTAAATGAGCTTGGGCTGCATCTTCAAATATAATCAGGTTGTTAGCCTTGGCAAATTCCTTTAGTTTGCTTGGAGAAACCATTTGACCATATAGGTGTACTGGCAATATAACCTTGGTTTTAGAGGTAACAGCTGTTTGAGCAGTTTCCAAGTCTATCAAAGCTGTTTCATGATCGCAGTCTACTAGGACTGGGGTAGCGCCAGAATGAAGCACTCCTATTAAAGTTGCAATAAATGTATTAGCTGGTAGTATTACTTCATCACCCTGACCAATACCACAGGCTTGAAGGCCAAGTGCTATAGCATCTGTGCCACAGGCAACTCCAATAGCATATTTTACTCCACAAGCTGCTGCATAGGAGGTCTCGAATTTTTTTAAGGCTTCACCAAGTACAAAATCTCCCTTTTCTAATATTTCCTGGATTGCATTTTGTAATTCGGTTTGCAGTGGTTCGTGCTGGGATTTTAGGTCAACGAAAGGAATTTTTTTGAGGATTGTATTCATAGTTGATAATTTGATTTATCTTGGCTGAAGGATATTTTTTTTGCAAGGTTTATAGTTTATAAATTAACTATTTTTATTGTATAAATCCAGTTAAAAATATTAATATTTCTGTTCACCCTGGAACACTGGTTTGAGATAACGCCAGAAAATATATAATTCAAAAAAAGTAATTTAGAGGCTTGTCGATTAAGAAGTTTTTCAGTTGAGATGCTGTGAATTTTTACCCAAATATAATTAAGTATTGGTAGTTCATTCTTAAGTAGGTGGGTATAAATAAACCTTAAAATGAAAAGTCTGAAAATCAAGCTATAAAATAATTTTGAAAATGTTTTAATAGTTGGGAATCTCTATTACAATTTTCAGGACAATTACACTAACCTACTGGACTGACAAAGCTAGTTTTGTGCAAAATTGTAGGGTGCGTTAGATGGCTTAAATTCAGAGTATTAAAGAGATTTAGAAATCCGTCGTAACGCATCATATTATAACAATTTCATAAACTTGAACTACTTAAGTGATTAGTAGTCACTAGGGAAGATTTCCGTTCCGGAATGCTCCGCAAACGCTTTTACGAAGTATTCCGTAGGAAATCGTCCGTACAGTAAGTAGTCAAGAGGTAAGATGAGTAGCCTTACTTTTTGAATTTGGTATTTAGATATGTCAATCCACTACATTTTGAGATGTGTCAGTCCACTACTTAGTATGATTTTACATATTACTTTTTGTGAATTATTTAGGTATAAGATAGCACACATGACTAGCGCAAATAACTACATCAGTGTGTTCCGCCGAATAAACCATTAAAACAATGCTACACATTAAAGATATTTGAAATCTATAAAAATGCTGTATAGAATAAAAAAAATCGCTTAATAATATTTTATATGTATCTACTAATAATAGAAAAATTAAAATGTTACCATAGGCAATGTGCAAAAACTATATATACCCACCTGGGTAGCCATTGTCTAGTTTAAGTTGGGAAAAAAACGAATGGCTTCAGCTACAGATAAAGAAAAAAGAAAGGCTTTAGATTCAGTTCTAAAAAATATAGAAAGAAGTTTTGGTAAAGGGTCAATTGTTCGTTTAGGAGATGCCACTCGCATGAAGGTGGAAACCATCCCTAGCGGGGCATTGACTTTGGACTTAGCATTGGGAGGTGGCCTACCACAGGGAAGAGTAATTGAAATATATGGACCAGAAAGTTCCGGGAAAACAACTCTGGCCTTACACGCGATCGCGGAAACCCAGAGGAAAGGAGGAATAGCAGCTTTTGTAGATGCGGAACACGCTCTCGATCCTACTTATGCTTCTGCATTAGGAGTAGATATTGAAAATCTATTAGTCTCCCAACCTGATACTGGAGAGATGGGCCTGGAAGTTGTAGATCAGCTTGTTCGTTCTGTTGCGGTTGACATTGTGGTGGTTGACTCTGTAGCAGCACTGGTGCCGAGGGCTGAAATAGAGGGAGATATGGGAGATTCCCATATGGGTCTGCAAGCTCGTTTGATGAGCCAAGCTTTGCGGAAAATTACAGGTAATATTGGTAAGTCTGGTTGCACGGTAGTTTTCCTCAACCAGCTTCGCCAAAAAATAGGTATATCCTATGGTAGTCCTGAAACTACTACTGGTGGTAATGCTCTTAAGTTTTATTCTTCTGTAAGACTTGATATCCGTCGCATACAAACTCTGAAAAAAGGTTCAGAAGAATATGGTATTCGCGCTAAGGTAAAGGTTGCTAAAAATAAGGTTGCTCCTCCGTTCCGCATCGCAGAATTTGATATTATTTTTGGCAAAGGTATTTCTAATGTAGGTTGTATTGTTGACATAGCTGAAGAGACTGATGTGATTAAACGGAAAGGCTCTTGGTATAGCTACGAAGGTAGTAATTTTTCTCAGGGTCGAGAAAAAGCAATTATCTATATGGAAGAAAATCCTGAGTTTGCCAAAAAGATTGAAGAAAAGGTGCGTACAAAGTTATTACAAGGTGCTGTTGTTTCAGCTAATTCTGTACGACAACAAGGGGATATTGAAGAGGAAATTGAAGAAGAAGAGATTGAAGAAGATGAAATTACCACAGAAGACGAGTAATTTCTGAATTTGTAATTTAGCTTGATTTCTAACAAAATTAGTTTATAGTTGCGTTAAAATTTAAAGTTAGAAAATTTACGCAACTATACTATAATTTTTACTTACATTTTGAGTAGTTGACTGAATTTTTATTGTCTGAAAAAATCAAGTAGCTCTCTATTTACTGTTTGGGGTACTTCCTGCTGAATCCAATGACCACATTCAGGAATCATTTTTAACCAAAAAGGAGCTGCTATCAGTCCTTCTAAACCATCTGTAAGTTTTTGGCTTAAAAGCGAATCTTCTTTGCCCCACAAAATTAAGGTAGGTGCTGTAATAGGTGTTACTTGATGGGTGAAGTTTTTGAGCCAATTTTGAGGCAAAAGAAATTGGCGGTAGTGGTTAATTGCTGCTACTAATGCTCCTGGTTTTTCTAAAGCTGCTTGATAAATCTGAGTAATTTCTTTTGTAAAGGCGCTTTTCCGAATAGCTTGACCTTGGAAAACTCCCTTAACAAATTCTCCTAGATTTTGTTGAATTAGCAATTCTGGTATACCAGGAATTTGGAAAGCTAGTATATACCAACTACGTCGCATTTGATCTATATTTCCTGTCAATTCCTGAATAAATTTTTGAGGATGAGCCGCATTTAAAATTGCTAGGCGATCAAGGGACTTAGGAAATTTTTGGGCCAGATGCCAAGCGATCGCTCCTCCCCAATCATGGCCTACAATGTGAGCCTTAACGTAACCTAAACGTTCAATTAGTCCCTGAATATCAGTAGCTAGGGTATCCAGGTCATAGCCATTAGCTGGCTTATCTGAATCATTGTAGCCCCGTAAATCTGGTACTACAACTTTGAAATGACGTGCCAAGGCTGGGATTTGATAACGCCAAGAATACCAAAATTCTGGAAAACCATGGAGTAGTATTACTAACTCTCCTTCACCTTGAGTAACGCAGTGCAGACGGATGTTATTTGTGTCTACAAAAAAATGTTGCCATGGAGACTTTAATAGACTCATAGTTTACAATCAGATATTACCTCTTGCCATAATTTCTTCTACTATTTAGTAGGAGTCCTTGGCAAGCTAATGTTAAATTTTTGACTTACTATACTTCTAGATTAACATCTGAATCATGCTGTATTTTATTTACTTTGGCTCAGTAGCTTGTCTAATCTAGGTTATAGCTTTCATAATCAGATGATTTTTATACACATTTCCGAAGATAATTTTTTATAGGTAGTTTTAGAGATACTTATTGAGTTGGGAAAATCTAATCTGGTTAAGTTTAATTTTTTAATTTTTAATTTGAGATTAATGTATTGTGATGGAAAATACTAAAAAACCTACGTTATAACCACGAGGTTGAACGCAGGCTTTTGTAATTAATAAGTATATAAATTAAGATACTATAAAGCCTGATTTAGGCTTAAATTTTCTTGCCTAATAATATTTGGTGTTTGAGAAGGCTGAATTTGATCTTTGATCAAATTGGCTAGCTCATCTAGTTGGCTAATTGCTTCAGCTCCCTCCAATTTCATGAGTTCACGGTCATCTCGCATCTCTGTCCATGTAATACCATAGTCTGATACTAGAAAGCGAATCAGATGATTCTCTCCCAGACTGACCATAAATGAAGCACTATTCATTTGACCACCACAAGTATAACAAGATGCCAAATAACCTCGGTTCTCCAGCACAATGGCCAGAGCCTGCAAGTTCATTACTAGGTCTTGTACAAATTTACGATGTTGTTCTGCAAGTCTCAGAAACACAGTTTTCCTCCTATCACCACTCCCCTAGATTTTAGAGTTTGTTAAAATTTTGTCATAATATGGTGTTCAGCTTTTGGCATAGTATAGCCTTAATAATTTTTTTCAGCACATATATATATCAGTTTTGAGAATAGATAATTCAGCTTAACTTATAGTATTCTTGGACAAAGTATCAACCACGACATTCAGCCAAATTATTATACTTAATGGTTGACTTAAGTCCTAATCATAAAGTTCCAAATCAAATATTTAGGAGCTTAAACTATGAAATTATCTCAAATTATAGAAATAGTTAATCATAGTTATCAGTAAAACTGTATATAAATATATTCTGAGCTACGAGCAATGCTTGTTGTACAGCAATAAAATTTCAAATCTATTTAACAAAAATCTAGTCTAGGAAATGAATTATTTTTGTTCTTCTTCTGCAATTGTCTTTTTCAAACAATTTAACTGCCTACAATATAGATTTATACAAATAAATCATTATTTTGCCAAATTGTTTTAGTTAGTTTTCTGTCTTCTACTTAGTCTCAGTGATAATTCCAATTTTTTAGTTTTAGATTATGGTCAGGGCTATTTCGTTCTAATTTCTGACTTTTTGTGCAAATCACGAAAATATGCCTTTTCAAGGATTGAAGATTATATAAACCAGTCTCTAAAAGCTAGTAAAATCGTCATTTATTCTAGAATGAAATAGCCCTCTATAACTCCCATTTATCCTGATACGAAATTGATAAATGTTTGCTACAAATACTTTAGTTGTTTCTACTAGTAAGTAGTCAAGAGAAAGACCTATTATTATCACTTTTTGGCTTGAGAAAATTCCATTTCCTCAAATAGATATCTGACTTAAATCATTTTAGTTGACCAAATTATTTGTAAAATTCTTTTGCTAAATTGGTATGATACCTCTACAGGTAATTTTCGTTCCGGAATACTTTCCTTCGGAATACTATTCAAACGTAAACGCCTTTGCGTAGCATTCCCCAGGAAATTGCCCCTACTCCTACTCCTACCCCTACCAAAATAATTTTTCAGCAAACCCTAACTAGTTAAAGTTAGCTGATGCTTTTACTTTTACCGAAAAATTAATTAAGGTATAAAGACTTTCCATTTATGAACAAAAAAGAAAAAAATTATTTTACCCAATCCACTTTTTTATCAGAAGAGGCAATTATTATATGATAACTGCTAGATTCTACATTTTTAAGCAACACTTCAATTCTTACATCTGATTCCTGATTGTTAGAGCAATTTGCTATTACTCAGCCAAAAGCATAATGCTGTTATTAAATATCAAAAAAATAGGCTTCTAATTTCCTTTTTACCGAAATAGAAACCATATTACTACTATCTAAAACATCCTCAATCAAATAGTCATTCAAATCACATTTTTTGTTTAAATTCTTCTAAAACTTCTATTAAATCAATTTGACACTTCATAGGTAACAAATCAATCAGAGGAACCTCTTTTTTACCACCACCTAACTTCACAGGAACACTCTGCAATATCTCCCCAACTTGGGCTTCAGAAGGTACTTCCTTAGCCAGAATAGGATAAAATTTTTCTGCCAAATTAGTATGCAGCTTTGCATCAGACAAATAAAGATGCCAACCAGCAATATCAATGTAGACTTTATCGCCAATTTCTGCTGCTAAACTTTCAATGATTTGTGTTGTATTACCATTTGTCATGACAAAAATAAAACCTAAATTTTTTAGCTTCTGATTAATCAATAATCAATAATTTTATCCAGAATCTTTAGACATCGGAGAATAATCTGCTAGTACAAAAATATAAACTCCATGAATCAACAATAACGATGCCCAAACACTAGTCACCCAGACGGCCCAAGGCCAAGTCGCTGCTGTGAGATTACGGAAAAACCAGAGACCAGAATTACTAGCTGAAAAAATCGCCACATGAATTGCAAAATTCATTCGGTCATCCAACTTACGAAAATCTGGGTCATTACGGTCAGGTTTACGAGGCCAACGAGGAGGCATAATACTTTTAAAATTATTTAATTACTGTTCAGTTTCTTTAATTACTTTACAAGATAGAACAGTCAAATTAATCAACACAATTAGATTTTAACTTCCCCAGGGGGAAGTCCCGCGCTCTCCATCCCCCCTAACCCCCCTTGGAAAGGGGGGGAGGGGAGCGTCGCATGGGGAGAAACTTGCAATACATCAAATACAATAGTCGTATGTAGAGACACCAGCGCTCATTGTTATAGCTACAGTTGTCCGGCTCCAGTTATATAACTCCGATTTAGCGATGCTGGAACCTCAGCTTTTAAAACTTTCAACTTAACCTCTTGACAATATCCCAAACGACGCTTATAATATCCTTCTGACTCAAAGCGACTTAAAGGTTAGCTCCGAACGAGCAACAGAGTTTTATCCCATCGCAGTTATTGCACAATAGGTATAAGTTCTATTTCCATGATATCAAGAGGGGACATACTGAGCAAACCATTCACATCAACATTTATAGCAGTGGAATTGTGCCGCCAATATTTTAGCGATCGCTCTCAGGAGGAAAAATATATGGCCATAGTCAGTACAGGCTGATGGATAGAAGTAAAGTCCACTAGGCTTAATAGCAAAAAAATTAACCTTGGAGGTGAAAAATTCCAAGTATAAGTCTTGCAAAGGATACAAAATCTAAAATCTATTAGTTGACAACCTCTGACCCTTAGAACCAGGAAAACAATGAAACTGAAGATGAAAAAACAGCTTCTAACCTTATTAACCCTAGCTCTTGTCATTCCTACAACCCTACTTAACGGTTGTCAAACCCAAACATCTCAAACCGAGACCACCCAAACCCAGGAAACAGACAGCACACCAGGCACCCTAAATATCCGCGCCAATGGAGAAGACTTTGTTAGGGAAGGCTTCGTTTCCAAAGATGAATGGCAAATAACCTTTGACCAACTCTACGTTAACCTGGCAGAAATTACTGCTTACCAAACAAACCCCCCATTTAATGCTGAAACTGGTGGAAAACCTGAAGCAACAGAAAAAGTCCTCGTCACAGAAACCAAAACAGTAGACCTAGCAGAAGGGGACGAAACAGCAGAAACAATATTAGTAAGTGAAATCTCAGCACCTCCGGGCCAATACAATGCCATCTCCTGGAAAATGCCCAAAGCAACAGTCGGTCCAGCTCAAGGTTACTCTCTGTTGATGAATGGCACAGCTTCTAAAAATGGTCAGACTATACCTTTTACCCTCAAAATTGACCAGGAATTAGAATTTACCTGTGGAGACTTTGTTGGAGATGAGCGCAAAGGAATTCTGGAAAGTGGAGAAACTGCTGAGTTGGAAACCACCTTCCATTTTGACCATCTTTTTGGTGATGGTAGCGCCGCGCCTACAGATGAAATTAACACAGGAGCTTTGGGCTTTGAGCCTCTAGCAGCAATGGCCGAAGCTGGAAAAGTAGAGGCAGATATGGGGACATTAAAAAATAAACTATCTTCGACGGATTACCAAAAATTTATGGCAATATTGCCAAGTTTAGGTCATGTAGGTGAAGGCCATTGCCATGAATCAAAAATTCAGCAAGCAAATGAATAAATGTACCTAAAATTTAGCAATTTGGGATTTTCTATAAAATAAATCCCATTTAACCATAAACAATGGCAAGATTTTGTGAGGAGAAAAGTAATATGAGGTAACTTATGAAATGGCAATTAGTCATTCCCCTAATATTTTTATCTTCACTGAGTTTGCAGGGAAAAGCAATGGCTCATGGTGTAAAAATTAAACATCAATTTACCCCTGCAATTAAAATTAATGCTGCTTTTGATAGTGGCACTCCTTTTAATAATGCTGAAGTTATAGTTTATGCTCCTAACGATCCGGCTAAACCTTGGTTAAAAGGTACTACTGATAATCAAGGAAATTTTATTTTTTCTCCTGATTCTTCTCTGTCTGGATATTGGGAAATTCAGGTGCGTCAAGCTGGTCATGGTGGTATGGTTAGTGTTCCTTTTGGAGTAGATAAATCTCACAAGAATGCTAACTATAGAAGCAATTATTTAGCTAGTAGTTCCGGCGATTATAATCCATTACAAAAAGGATTGATGATTGGTTCTGTTATTTGGGGTTTTGTCGGAACTGCTCTATTTTTCTCGCGATTTAGAAATCAGCAGCGACCTCAAGAAGAGCATTGAAAAAAAATTAATTATTAACATCAATCAATCGCCAGATTTTTTCTATTCTTTTTTGACAAATACCTGACAAAATTTTGAGTCTGGTATTGATTTTATCGAGATAATTTTTAATTATGACATTCGATAATTATGAAAAAATGGATTGATAATTGTGGCACTTCCAGAACATAATGCCAATTTGAAAAAAGCTATTTCTTTGGGTATGCGTGGGTTGCCCTCGTGGAGGCGAGGAAATGTTACAAATAAATTCGATAAGTGGAAAATTTAAAAAGAGAATTCAGCTATAAATATCTGATTAAATCTGATGAAGATTTATTCCCTAGCCAAAATTTATGGTACAAAGTTTTCCCTTTTTAAGGAGAAAAAATTTTCCTTTTAGTCAATTTTTTTCTTTTCTAAATATAGGTAATTGTTGATTAGGGTTTGCTGAAAAAGTCTGATGGGTGAGGGGAGGAGTCAGGATAAATGGAAATTATACCATTTCTCAAAAACTTTGCTGAATTTTACTAATTACTGAATTGTTGAACTATCTCTCAGGTATAGCATTCCCCCGCCTCCGCGACGGGAAGCTTTTTGGGAGTTGGTATTACAGAGGAGAAAATAGGAAGAATAGTACCTTAATTTTTCTCCGCTCGTGAGCCTTTAATGCTAAAAGTTTTAACCTTTTATAGGTCTTCAAAAGGTTAAAACTTTTACCTGTCAATGCTTTTGTCTTTAATCAGCAAACTCTAATAATTAATTGTTAATTGTTAATTATTAATTATTAATTATTCAACTATCACTAGAAATTTATTTGTAGCAAAAATTAATCAAAATGGTATTAAATATTGATTGAAATTCCTTGAATCAAAAATTAAGCCAAAATTGTAAATCAAAACAGAAAAGCATCATATTTGTAACCATAAATTTTAACTTGTTGTAATGCACATTTCAGAAGGCATTCTGCCAGCTCAACTTTGTATTAGTGGTTATGGGTTTACCTCTTTAATTACCTGGTATTCTCTACGCCAAGTCAATCGTTTACCAAATCCTCAAGCAAGCATTCCTAAAGCTTCTTTACTAACAGCAGCTTTTTTTGTTGCTTCTAGTATTCATATCCCGATTCCTCCCGCTAGCGTTCATTTGGTACTAAATGGATTGTTAGGAACTGTCTTAGGTTATTACGCTTTTCCAGCTATATTAATTGGATTAATTTTTCAGGCAATAATGTTTGGACATGGTGGTTTAACTACCCTCGGAGTTAATGCTTTAATTATGGGAGTACCTGCATTATTAGCATTTCAGATTTTTCAGTTACGTCATGTTTTAGGAAATGGAATTAAAGAAAACTTCTCAATTGCCATTTTTGGATTTATTAGTGGAGCTGTTGCCATAGGAGTTTCTACTTTGATATTTTTTACTCTAATTATTACAAATCTCCCCTTTGGATTTGATAACTCATTACAACAACAGGCTATGTATGGGTTAATATTTTCTCATATTCCTCTGATGGGAATAGAAGGTATTATTACAGCAATGGTTTTAGGTTTTTTGCGTCGAGTCAGACCAGAACTTTTACCCTCTTAATACCATTTATCAAAATCAAAATATTCCTACATTTGATTGGTTGGAATAGGGACGTTGGATGGAAGGTTCATACGGGATGGAGGGAGGTGGGGGATAAGTAAACATAAGAATAATTTAAGCATTTCCTGCGGAATTCGGAGCTAACAGCTATTAGCTGACCGCTGACTACTAATAGCCGAGCAAACGTACAGAACTGATTAAAATTAGCTGATGATTTTTTTCTTGATATTTCACTTTTTGGAGATTAATTACTCCTGACAAACAGGATACGTTAATAACTCATAGCTGATGGCTGAATGCTTACAGAATAATTAACATTAAATAGGTAATAATTAGGGGAAAATATTTTATCTCTGTGAATTACTTAACAACTGAAGTTTCAGCTAACAGTTAATAGTTAGCCTCCTGGTGGAGGAGCTGCGCTAACAGTACCTCTGCAATAAAGAGGCTTTAAATTTGGAATATTCTCTTTTTTTTATCCCCTTAAAATGGGAGGCGCATACCCAGAATTTTTCGGTAAATTTTATTCCCATTAAACGGTATAGTGATGAAACTTATTCTAGATGAATATGCAAATTTGAATTCCCCAATACATCGGTGGGATGTAAGATATAAACTTATTGCTTTAATGGCATTAATGTTTGCATTTGCTACAGTTAATAATTGGTCCTTAGTGCCATTAATGCTGTTAGTTACTGTGATTCTTTATGGAATTTCAAAATTACCTTTATCCTTTTTAATTACTCGGTTGCGTTATCCGGGTTTTTTTTTATTGGGGATTATCCTACTATTACCTTTTGTTTCTGGGCAAACTATTATTTGGCAATTCGGTTTTCTGGTAATTCGTCAAGAAGGGTGTCTGGCAGTTATATTAATTGTTAGTCGTTTTTTTGCCATTATGACTACAAGCTTAATTTTATTTGGCACAAGTTCGTTTTTAACTACGATTAAAGGAATTCGACAGCTTGGTATTTCTCCAATTCTGACTGATATGTTGTTGTTATCTTATCGTTATATTTTTGAACTTTCTCGTCAACTTAAGATGACTTTAAAATCCACGAAATTACGCGGATTTAAACCCAGTGAAATTAGTTGGAGAAATTTATCTGTTTATGCTGCTCTTACAGGTAGTCTTTTGGTGCGAAGTTATCAACAAGCAGAGCAGGTTTATAAAGCAATGTTATTACGAGGTTATGGAAATGAATTAAATCGAGAAAATAAATCTATAGATTTTGCCTCGCTCAATAATATGGTATTTAAGTCTGATGCAATATATTTATTTATCTCTCTGATAATTTCTGCTGCATTTATTGGAGCCGAAATTTATTTTTAATTCTTCTTGGGAATGAAAATATAATAGTTCAGTGAATAATTAATAGTTAATAATTAATAGTTAATAATTACGGTTGGCTGAAAAAGTCTTTTTGCTGTTTCTAGGTAGTCAATAGTCAGTAGGAGCAATTGAGGCAATATAATCGAAATAATTCTCCCCCAAATTTTCCCCTTTTGTCTACTCAAAATTCCGACTTTTTCAGCTACCAGTAGCAAAAAACTGACATTTAACCTCTGACAAAGGAACTGCGTTATCTAGCTATTGCTTTAAGTTTTATATAAAAGCTTTATTCATTGAGCAAAAATTAAAACTTACTATAAAAGCTGGCTCCCTTGACCTTAAAGTCTATATTAATTTAAACGCCCTACTTAAGAGTCGGTTCTTATTGCTTTTTTCCTACCATTCTCCAGGAAGAGCTAACAGCGAGCTAGCTGAATGCTTACTAACTTCGTTATAATCAATCATCTGTACATTAATATTTAGATTGTTGCTCACAAGAAAAAAAATTCTTCTTGTGGCTTCCTGATCTTTGCGTCAATAATTAATAATTAGTTACTCATCAAATGCAAGAGGAAATCTCACAACTTGGAGTATATGTCAAGGATTTATTATTTAGTTACTCCCATAATGAACCTATTTTACAGGGACTTTCATTAACAATTAAGCCTGGAGAAAGAGTTGCTTTATTAGGACCTACAGGAACAGGAAAAAGCACTTTTATGGAAACTTTAGTAGGTTTGAAAGAACCCTTATCAGGTGAAATTTGGATTCAAGGAATTCCTTTAGAAAAAAAGACTTTACCTCAAATACGTCGCCAGGTAGGTTTCTGTTTCCAAAATCCTGACGACCAACTATTTATGCCAACTATTCTTGAGGATATAACTTTTGGTCCCCTTAACTATGGTTTATCCCTAGAAAATGCGACAGATATTGCTAATAATTTGTTAGAAAAATTTGGTTTAGAAAAGTATGCAAATCGTTCCGTTTATGAACTGTCAGGAGGTCAAAAAAGATTAGCAGCATTAGCATCAGTTTTAGCCTTAGAACCAGATATTCTAATATTAGATGAACCGACTAACGGTCTTGACCCTTTATGGCGACGTAATTTAGCTAAAATTCTATTACAACTACCTGTAAAAGTTATGTTAATTGCTTCCCATGATTTGAACTGGGTTAGTAAAGTGACTCAACGTGCTTTAATTTTGAAGTCTGGTCAAATAAAAGTAGACAGTCCGACTCAAGATATTATCCAAGATAGTTTAACTCTTGAATCCTACGGTTTACCTATTGATTATTAAAACCCTACCCTTAAGTTCGAGGTCTTGCTAAAGGTGAAATTTCCGGATTGTTTCCTGATATAAAAGCATGGCAAAATCCTTAATAATTTCCTCATTATGAAAACTATTTCCATACTTTTTCTTAGCTGTATCTATGCAAAGTTTCAGAATCTCAGATGACTGTTCAATATAGTCAGCGATCGCTTGCTTTTGTTCTTGTATAGAATGGTATCTTGAGTCATGATGTATTATAGGAGAAATTTCTGTACTTGCCTTAATATCTTTGCCCACTGGATGAACAATTTTTTTTACCCGTCTTTTTTGAACTTCTTCTGCAAAACCAGATGCAATAATACCTGCTGGTAAGGCAAAAATTCCTATGCCTAAAAATGCCATTCCAGAACTCAATAATTTGCCTATATGAGTAGTAGGATAAACATCTCCATAACCCACAGTTGTCAAAGTTACTACTCCCCACCACATAGTCTCTAGGATACTAGAAAACTTTTCTGGTTGTGCCCCATTTTCTACAAAAAACATCAGGCTAGAAACAAAAACTAAAACAAAAATTACTACCAGTAATGTAGCAATTAACTCCTCTTTTTTCAAAACTATAACTTTAATAATAGTTCGCAGAGATTCAGAATACCTACTAATCTTAAATAGACGAAATAGACGCAGTAAAAGAGTAAACTTGACAAATTCTAAACCAGGAAAAAATACTTGTAAATAAAAAGGTAAAATTGCTACTAAGTCTACTATAGCTAATGGAGTCATTAAATATTTTAATCTCCCCCAAATCGGATGACGATATTTTGGATTGACTGTACATATCCAGATTCTCAAAAAATATTCTACTGTAAAAAATCCAGTGACATAAATTTCTATTAATTCAAATATTTCACCATGTTGGTTAGAAAATCTAGGAGAAGTTTCTAAAATAAATGCACTTACACTAACGCTGGTTAAAATAGTAATAAGTAAATCATCTAACAAGCTTAAAATATGTGTAGGGTCGGAATATTCGAGAATATTGTAAACCCTTTGTTGCAAAGATTTGCGCTTTTGCTGTTCCCTGATTATTTTTCTATTCATACTCATAGCTGGAAAATTGATTTTGTGTAACTTTACTTAAAATAAAAAACTCAATCTAACTAACACTTTTTTTCTGCAAAATTCACACTAAATATGATTATATCGAAATTAAATTGTGTGCAAGTATTTAGCTATTAGCAGTCAGCGCTTCCCTGCGGGATGCTACGCAAACAGCAATAAAAATTAACCTAAATAGTTAAAGTTAGCTGATACTTTTGCTTTTACCCAGACTTTTAATTATCGTACTACCTAAATCCTAATTCCTCCTTCAAATGCAACAAACGAGGAACGCTGAAAGCTGACGGTTGTTTCCGCAGAATTCCGGAGAAAATGCTGAAAATTATACTAATAGTTCTATAGTATTTCTCAGGTTAGTAAGGTAAAGTTATTTTGTTCTTGTTTTTTCCGATTCTCAGTTAAATCTTCCCTAAAACCTAGAATTTATTCCTCAAAATGATCATAATTAGGAGCCATAAGTCAGGAGTTAAAATGAATAGCATCAATACAATTTTGAAAATGGTATAATAACAAACTCAAAAATTTGGCTAAATCGGATTAGGTGGAGAATTGTAGGGAGTCTGGGAGATTAGGGAAGAGGTGATTTCAGTTATCAGTTAACAGTTAATAGTTGTAAATATAGGAAAAATTTACACGCTATTCACTGATATTTGTCAAAAACAGACTTTGAATTTTGTTGCTTATTGACTGTTGAAGTCTCACTAAAGCACAGCATTAATTCACGGTAATTGCTATAAAATTACCAAATAGATCAAAATTTTTCTTAATCATACTATATTCCCAATTATGCAGATGTTTTCTACACAACCTCAATATAAATTCTATCCATAGCAGAGATTTTAAAATTTGGCAGTAAAGCAGTAAAGAAGATAATTTAATTCTATTAACTATAGCAATCCTGAATATGTTGTCAACAATAATTGGCATGAAAATCAGATACAGTAATTATATTGATTTATGGATAAAATCTACAAATCAGATAGAATTGCTATCCTCGTCCAAAATAAATTTCCTACTTGAGAAAGCTACTCTTATATTCTTGCAAAAGGCAAGCGAGTTAGGAGGATGTTTAATTAATTTTGTATAGTAACTTAATTTAGTTATATCAAACAAAAAAAAGTAGTTATTATTCTATGATTTCTGTCTACACCTTTACACTTTCAGAGAATATATATAAATAAAATATTAAATTATGGTTTAGTAGTAACACAGCTAACATTGTGCGTTAACAGTGAATTTAGGGGAGTGTCAGAGGTGTGGGTGTGCAAAGACGGGGGATATGAATACAGCTAGAAACAAAAATCTATTATACCAATAAAAAAAAGAACATTATGCTTGCTCAAACTGCAACTATTAACTAATTAGAGACTGTTTGTAAAATAATTATTAAGAGAGCATACAAGTGACTAAAATCTAAAAGCGGTAATACTTCAAGGGATTGAAATCAGGTAGATAGAGAAGTATTCAGTACATATATTCCTAGATTTTTAAGCAACAAATATTTGTCTTGATTTCTTCGGACCGATTCCCGATTCCCGATTCCCGATTCCCGATTCCCGATTCCCGATTCCCTGTTCCCTATCTCCTTTTTATATTTCCTGATACATTCAATCTCTTAATAAATTTTTTCCACTTTATACCTTTTATAACCAGCTTTTTTATTTGTTTTTCCTATTATTTAACCACACCCAACACCCCACACCCAACACCCAAGATTGATAATATTTGTAGCAAACATTTATCCATTTAGTATTAGAAATCTCCAATAATCAAACATCAAATTAATTATCGTAAATAAAATATCAATTATTTCCCTCTACTCCCTACTCCCTGCTTCCTCTTTTCTAGAGACATCTATTGCACAGTTTTAGCTATATCAGTCCAGTAGCAATATTACTTCTGTTACATAGCATAAATGGCCCTAATCATGGGAGGCTGATTAATGCTCAAAGGATTCATATATAAAGGCTTTAGCCTGATTTCGGTCGATAAAAGTACAAAGTTTTCAGCTTTTGATGCTCAAAAGCGTCCCCGCGTCACCGCCTCTCCGCGTCCCCGTGTCCTACCCCTACCAACCAACTTTTTCAGCAAACCCTAATTACTGTGGGCCGATAAAAAACTATAACAAGGTACAATCAACGGCCCTAAATATTCAAGGACTCTGCACCATCAACAAACAAAATATTTATAGTTGCTTAAATTTTCTCAATCAGCAACATTCAAGTTGAAGTTAATCCTTAAGATTTGTAGAAATAGTTAATAGAGGATTCACATACCAAATCTAATCTATATATGATGATTCCTGCAATTTCAGACTCCTCTGATTTAGGTTTATCTTTGAACAAACCGTCGAGTCTATTACCTATCTATAATCTTTGATTTAGAGCGGCTGGGCAATACAAGTGACGGTAAAGTAAAAACACATAGCTGGAAACACCACCATAAATCTTCCCAGACTAAAAGACTAACAACTTTTTTGGCAAAGAATTTTATGGTAAACCAGTGAGCATCTTCTAGAGTAGCTATCAGCTAAACCTTTTCAGCTTTGTCGTGGACACCGACTTTTACCAGAGCTGATTCATAATAATGATCTGTTGATCTGTGCAGCCGAAAAATTCCCCAATCATAATTAATAACTAAATTTGGTTGGCGGTATGTTCAAAAATCAAGATAACTTTGAGTAGACAGAAGGTCATTTCCTCTAAAAGGATGGACTATTGACCTACTCCAACTAAAATTATTCTCATAACAACGTTATTAAGTTAAGGAGCATAATATGCCACAAGCCGATCCCTCCAAAGTGAAAATTGAAGAGGAGACTAAAAATCCACCAATGGACACCACAGAAGCAGGAACTTTGGCAACAGTACCCCCTTCTGAGCAAACAAACGAGCAATTCCAAGAAATCAAAGACCAAATCTTGGAAATATTATCAGAATTACCAGCAATAGTAACTGGGTTTTTTGGACAATATCAAAAGCCAATTATCACTCTTGGTCTAATTTTGGCAGCCATTATTACTATCAAGGTAATGTTGGCAGTTGTAGAATCTTTGAATGATATCCCACTATTAGCTCCTACTTTTGAGCTAATTGGTATTGTCTATTCTGCTTGGTTTGTGTATCGGTATTTACTGCGAGCTTCTGACCGCCAGCAATTATTGACTGAGCTTCAAGTTTGGAAAGAACAACTCTTAGGTGACAAGTCATCCAATAGTTAAAACACGCAAAAATAGGCATTGGTCAATTAACTAATCAACTAATTAACCAATGCCTTTAACCAAGTCAGAAGTCAGAATTAAAAAGTCATAAGTTATTTTGGTAAAGAGGATTTCAGCCCCTCTCCAAACATCTTTCGCCTTAATAAAGCAAGATTTTCGATCCAATTATTTTGATAAACTGGCAAATCTTTAACCACAAACTTCTTGTAGAGTAGTGATAAAGTCTGGATAAGAAATACTTGCAGCCTCAGCCTCATGAATGTAGGTACTACCATTAGCATTCAGAGCAGCGATCGCTAAACTCATGGCCACTCGATGGTCTCCATGACTCTCAACATCCGTACCAGTCACAGACATACCGCCAGTAATCTCCAAACCATCAGGTAGTTCTGTAACTTTGGCCCCCAGTCTTTGTAACTGGGTGGCCATTACTGCGAGGCGATCGCTCTCTTTTACTCGCAATTCAGAAGCATCCCGAATCACAGTTGTCCCCTCAGCAAACATAGCAGCAACAGCCAAAATTGGAATTTCATCAATCAACCTCGGAATTATGCCACCAGAAATTTCACAAGCCCGAAGTTGGCCATAACGTACCCGCAAATCTGCCACAGGCTCACCTGCCACAACTCGCTGATTTTCTTGTACAATATTAGCGCCCATCATTTCCAAAGCTTCCAATATACCTGTCCGAGTGGGATTCACACCTACATTTGAAATCAATAATTCCGACCCAGGTACAGTTGCTGCTGCCACCAACCAAAAAGCTGCCGAACTAATATCACCAGGTACAACCACATTTTGGCCTTTGAGTTGAGCTGGTCCTACAACTGTGGCACTATTTGTTTCTGGGTCAATTTCGATCTGAGCCCCAAAAGCTTGTAACATTCTTTCACTATGGTCTCGTGAAAGAGCAGGTTCAGTCACCATTGTTTTCCCTTCAGTCATTAGACCAGCAAACAAAATACAAGATTTTACCTGAGCAGAAGCGATGGGAGAATGATAATGAATATGTTTTAATTTTTGTCCCTGAATCGCCAGTGGAGCAAAAGACCCTCCCTGTCTACCCCAGATTTGGGCACCCATTTGTGTCAAAGGTTTAGCCACACGGGACATAGGGCGCTGCACCAGGGAATTGTCCCCCGTAACCGTAAAAAAGCATTCAGGATGAGACGCTAAAATGCCCAACATTAGTCGCATCGTCGTGCCAGAATTACCACAGTCCAAAACTTGAGATGGTTCTTTTAGTTGCCCTAACCCCACCCCTTGAACTTTTACTAACTCTGTATTTAGCTCAGAAATATTTGCCCCTAGAAGTGAAAAACATTTCGCAGTCCTGCGGGGGTCTTCTCCCAGGAGCAAACCTTTTATTATAGTTTCTCCCTGGGCGATCGCTCCTAGCATCAGAGCGCGATGAGAAATTGATTTATCTCCGGGAACTTGAATGTTACCATTGAGACATAGACCTGATTTTGGTCTTTGAATTATCAATGTTTCCTGACTATCTGTTATTTTCCTAGTGACGATGGCAGCGTTCATAAAATTAACTAAACTATAACTGTTTGCTAGTTATAGCAGTTTTTTTTATTTACTTTTTGATTACCCGCAACCTATGCGCGGATTGCTATATATAATCAACTATTTAATTATAGCAATTTCCACAATGGTGAGGTAGAAAATTCCTTTGTTTTAGGGAGTAGAGAGTAGGGAGTAGGGAGTAGGGAAGATGGGAGAATAGGGAGGTGAAAATCAGAAAAACAACTGTACCTGATCAGATTGAGAAACGCTATACTTTACAACTTATAACTGAAATTACACTTGATTTTTGAGAATATTTAATAAGTAGAAATATTTAGTCTATAAAGATTACCAAAAAATCAATTAAATTCAAGTAAAGTCAAGTCAAGCAAAGTAAATTTATTGACTAGTAGTAAATTCTAGCAAGCTTTATGATACATCAATAATTCAATAAATTTATTGACTGTAAAAAAATCATCCCTTGTGTAGAATTCTGCTCATGTGCTAGGATCAAAAACAATCAGTAAGCAAGAGTTAAAAAATTGTTTTGAGCTAACTAACTCCTACACAATCACCAATCTGTGAATCTATCTGTGGGTATAAAAAAAACGCCTTCTCTAGAAACAAGCGCAAACTACAGATTTACTAACAGCTTATTAAATGCACCCTGATTAATAAAGTTAAATCAACCTCGAAATCAAACCCAAAAAAGCCTGCAGTAATTTCAAAAATATGGTAATGTACTAAAAATTGTCTAAAAATCATAGACAAAAAACAGGTAAGCAGGGAAACAGAGAGCCATCGGCTAGAAGCAATATTTTTAATTTCTGTAAAACTAACAACTTAGTTAATAATTTTCACCAGAGAAAACCTATGCTCACTTATCAACGCAAACCTGTAAGCTTATCATTAATATCAACAGATTTACCTATTTGGTCTATAGTTGAAACTGGTGCTACCCTATATCACAAAGACCAGGATCAGTTTCATATATTATTACATGAACCAGCAATTATTGATAGAGAACCATCCGGTATAGACGACCCAACCACATTACCAAGTAGCTCAAAACCAAGACTTTTATGGTTAGAAGTTTCTCCGTCGCGAATCATTATGACCATGCAAGGAAATGGTAAATATTGCTATCGCCACGTTTGGGAACGAGGGGTTTATGGTCTTTGCCGTTATTGGCTACAAAATGAAGCTTTGACTCTACATCATCAGTTGAGACTGCGTAACTTTACCAGGGACTTAAAAGTAGAAGGAAGACCACTGCCAGATTATTTGCGCTTGGAATATGAACTATGGTCTGAACAACTACAATTAGGTCATTATGTAATGGAACTAGAAATTCATCACTAAAACCATTTCATCTACTAGTTATCAGAAATCAAGTCTTAAGTTTTCCTAGAAAAATTTTTGTATTCTTCCTAGAGTAGTTAAGTATAAATGTAAATTGACTTTTGCTATACCTAATTACTTTTCTTGACAGTAAGTGACAAGTTGATCGAGCAAAGCATCTTTATTTTGAGCAACTTTATTCGCAGTTTGGCCAGCCAAGTTAAGTTGGTTTTTAGCATCATTAAACTTTTGTCTACCCTCAAAAGAAGCTTCCAATTGTTTACTAGTTTCAAGAGCTAAACTCATCTGAATAAATGCTTGAGAAAGGTCTTTAAAAGTTTGAACAAAATCATTCTGAAATTCCAGGAGATTTTCGTCCTCAAGCTCTAAGTTTTCTAATTCTACAGCAATTTCTTTTAACTCTCCAGCTAGCTGATTAGTTGTCTCTGCATCATAAGAAGTTTTAGCATTAACAAGAGAATTACCCTTGTTGATGCTATTAATCAATTGATTACACTGGACGATGGTACTAGGGCCACAGCTAGTGGCCAATAAACAAACTACAATAGTAGTGGCAATAGTCGTTAATTTAGGAAACATAGTCTAAAATCGTGCAAAATCGATCTAGGAGGTACAACTAACAAGCAAAAAAGTTGGCTCAAGAACAGTAAAATGTCCAAAACACCAAGAACGCCAGATAGTAGCCCTACAAATAATTTTCCCATAGTCGTTCCTATCGGATTGGGACTGCTGATGCTGGGTTTATCCTGGCGATTATTTGTAATTATCACTTTTGGATCTGCAATTACCTGGTTGATCAGATATTATTATCAGCAACAGCAACAGCAACAAGCTTGCTTAAATGCTACATTTTATCAGTTAATTCAGGAAAATCAGGGACATATTACTGCCCTAGACCTAGCCATAAGTTCCCAACTTCCGGGAAAAGTAGTTCAAGAGTTTTTGGAGGAACGGTCTAAAGAATTTGGTGCGGAGTTAGAAATTACAGACCAGGGAGGGTTCTTATATTTTTTTCCTACTGCTGTATCTTTAATTTCTAGTCAGAAAAAAGAAGCAGAAATATATAATGAAAAAAGTCAACAGCTAGAAGATTCTACTCAATTAGTATCAGAAGAAATAATTGACACTTTTTCGTCTCATTCAAATCCTCAGATTCAACAAAATCACCCCCACATAACTACTAATAAAGAATTATCCCAATTAAATCAAAAAAAGTTACAAAATAATCCGTTTCACTCTTCTCCTCAAGTAATTTCTCTATCTCTTAGTCAAAAAGAATTGGCAAGTCGATTAAAGGTTCACACTAGCACTATTAGTAAACGGAAAACAAAGCCTGATTTTGCACAATGGAGTAGTCAAAAAGATCCAGAGTCAATTTCATGGGAATATTCACAAGAATTAGCAAGATTTTCACCAAAAATTCCTAAGTCTTAGATTTTTAAAAATCTTATAGCGCTTTTCGCTCTTGATGAAGCACATCGCCATAAAAAAAACAGTAGGGACGTTGTATGGTACATCCCTACTTTATACCATTTTCATAAAATATTGCTACAGTGTTGATATAGAGGTGTTAGGGGTTAGGGTTAGGGGTTAGGTGGTAAAATTTATAATGTTTATGTTTTTGCAACTAAAACCGTTTTATTTTTGACTAAAAATAGTCTGATAAATACAATAAAATGTTTTTGATTCAGGAATAATTTAATTTTTACAGGCGACATTAAAACCAAATTTACTAACAGTTTGGTTATTACTTTACTGTAACAGTCTTTTTTAAAATTGGTATTAGTCTACCGAAATCAAAACCGCTGTAAAAGAGCAGGGAAGATTTATTTTTGCCAGAGAATATTTAGGCATTAGGGATTAGGGATTAAAACACCTGAGATTTTGTGGTCAAGAACTTCTAAATATATCAAAATCTAGCTGTCCTACAGTTGTAATTGTGAGAATGTATATTTTTTCTCACACTTCCGGTCACTTCCTACACGAGGACAAGGAGAAGGGGAGACACACCAGACACCAAGAGAGGGAGATAGATAGAGTGTCACTGACACCCTGACACCCCGCGTCGATAGAGCGTCACCGCGTCACCGCGTCACCGCGTCACCGCGTCTCCGTGTCAAATCTTACACCCTCCCCACACATCCCTACCTACATCCCACACCCTTTATAAAATTGCTATACAATATCGTGGAATTATCAATTCTAGAGTTGAAAATCTACTGAATAATTTATATGTCCCAGGAAACCGTGAGAGTAGTCGCTCGTGTAGTCGCCTTCCCCAATACCGTCGAACAAGTTAAGTCGATCTTAGTAGACATAGTTTTACCCACTCGTCAAGAAAAAGGCTGTATTAAATACGAATTATTGCAAAATCAAACAGACCCAACAGATTTTACTTTTGTTGAAGAATGGGAAAGTGAAAGCCTGCTGGAAAAACATTTGGCCTCAGACCATATTCAGGCATCATCATCTCAACTCAATAAATTAGTGTCAATTCCCCCAGATATTCGTCGCTATCGTTTAATAACTTGACAAAAACAAAAAAAACTGTTAAAGAGAAGTAACACAATAAAAACAAACACTATGTAATGTATTGAGAAAAATTGTAACATTCAAGCCAAAAACTGCTCAAAAAAAATTAAAAATCTTAATTAAACATTACAATAAAAAAAAATCGTAGGTATAGTGTAATGATGCCCAGAATACTCGTCATTGACGACGATCCTGCGATCGCAGAACTCGTTGCCGTAAACTTAGAAATGGCTGGCTATGAAGTTAGTCAAGCAGAAGATGGTATAAAAGGGCAAGCCCTAGCTTTGCAACTATTACCAGACCTGATAGTATTAGATTTAATGCTACCAAAAGTAGATGGGTTTACAGTATGTCAACGTCTGCGTCGTGATGAAAGAACAGCGGATATTCCAGTATTGATGTTAACTGCTTTAAGTCAAACCCAAAATAAAGTAGAAGGCTTCAATGCTGGTGCAGATGATTATCTAACAAAGCCATTTGAAGTTGAAGAACT
>JASJEE010000226.1 GCA_030064835.1 Microcoleaceae cyanobacterium MO_207.B10
AGATGTAAATCTAGATTGAGTTTTTTATCATAAAAAATCTTGTCTTTATTACCCACTAATCCTTGTGGAAAGCTAGTATTTTATGCTGTTTTCCCTTCTTTAGTATTTCCTGTTCCCTGTTCCCTATTCCCTATTCCCTTTTTGATAGAACTAGGTTTCCGCATTTCAAATGAAAATGCTATCTATGTAATTTATATATAATTACAAAATTTATAATATATCTCCAATCTTATCCATAAATTATCAATTATTTCTCCCTGTTCCCCGTCTCAACTAGGAAATTTATTTTGCACCACTACTTATTTTGATGAGTAGCAGTTGATAATTTGAAATACAATGAAGCTAGTATTTGTTTACAAAACTTCATTCTTGGCAAAGTTTTATGGACTATCTGACATTAGCTAATTGGACTTTAGGCATTATCCTGGGGCTGATGACCTTCTTCTTTATCTTCAGAATTGTTCTGACATGGTATCCCCAGGTAAATATAAATCAATTTCCCTTTAATTTGATTTTTTGGCCTACTGAACCATTTTTAGCTCCCACGAGAAAAATTGTGCCGCCTCTGGGTGGAGTAGATATTAGCCCAATTATTTGGGTAGGTATCTTTAGCTTGCTGCGGGAGCTGCTTTTAGGTCAGCAAGGTGTATTGAAAATGATGCTTTAGCTAAATAGCTAAAATTTTTGGGAATTATTTGACTTCTTGTTTGATCATATTTTCAATGAAGTTAGTATAGACTTCCCCACCAATAAATTCTTGAGTCTCCAGAATTCTTTGATGAAAACCTATGGTCGTAGGTACTCCTGTAACCGCACATTCCCTTAAAGCACGTTTCATTCTCTGAATAGCAGTAGGGCGATCGTGTCCCCAGACTATTAATTTACCAATCAAAGAATCATAATAGGGTGGAATTTCGTAATCTGTATAAACATGAGAATCCATCCGAACTCCTGGACCTCCTGGTGGTAAATAGCCACTGATGCGACCCGGATGAGGACGAAAATTATGGTCTGGGTCTTCAGCGTTAATTCGACATTCTATGGCATGACCATGAAAGTTTACTTGTTTTTGGCTTAGTTCTAGTTTCTCCCCTTGAGCAACTCTAATTTGTTGAGCAATCAAGTCAAGTCCTGTAATTACTTCTGTGACTGGATGCTCTACTTGAATCCTGGTATTCATCTCCATAAAGTAAAATTGACCAGACTGGTCTAGGAGAAATTCTACAGTACCAGCACCAATATAATTGATGGACTTGGCGACTCTTACAGCAGCATCACCCATTTTTTGACGCAGTTTGGGACTTAGTGCTGGACTTGGAGCTTCTTCGAGTAACTTTTGATGGCGACGCTGAATTGAACAGTCTCTTTCTCCGAGGTGGATGACGTTTCCATAACTATCGGCCAGAATTTGAAATTCTATATGGCGGGGACGTTCAATGAATTTTTCTATGTAGACTCCAGGGTTACCGAAGGCTGCTTCTGCTTCTCCTTGAGCTGCTTGGAATAGTTTGGGGAGTTCCTCTGGTTGGCGCACGAGTCTCATTCCTCGTCCTCCACCTCCGGCAGTGGCCTTAATCATTAGGGGAAAACCAATTTTTTGAGCGATCGCCATGGCTTCTTTTTCATCTGTGATAATACCATCACTACCGGGAACTGTAGGAACTCCGACTTTTTGCATGGTTTCTCTAGCTGTGGATTTGTCCCCCATGGCTCTCATACCTGCCGGAGATGGGCCGATAAAAGCAATGTCGTGGTCAGCGCAGATTTCTGCAAACCTGGCATTTTCTGCTAGGAAGCCATACCCTGGATGGATCGCGGAGGCGTTGCGAGTTAGGGCAGCAGAGATAATGTTGGGGATGTTGAGATAGCTTTTGCTGCTGGTTGGTTCACCAATGCAGACTGTTTCGTCCGCCAGTTGCACATGGAGGGCGTGGCGGTCTATGGTTGAGTGGACGGCGATGGTGGCTATGCCCATTTCTTCGCAGGTGCGGAGAATGCGTAGGGCTATTTCGCCTCGATTGGCTATTAGAATTTTAGAGAACCGCATTTTCCTGCTTTTCGCTTAATATTCAGTTAGGATAAAATGTTTTGGGTATTTAGGGAAGATGTAGCTGAAGTTAGAAGTCAAAAGTCTGAAGTCTGAAGCAGGGATGAATAGGCATTTCCCAGGATATTCTTAACTGTGACTAGATTTGAGAGATACGAGAATGTATTAAGTTAGCTGATGACTGCTATCTTAACCAGATTTGAGAAAATTTGTTGTAGACATTCTAGAATTTTATGTTATTATTGTATATTGTTAGCTAATATTCCATAATTTCTCTAAAGTTTGGTTGATAAATGCTAACTGAAGCGGATGTGGCGGAATTGGTATACGCGCACGTTTGAGGGGCGTGTGGCTTTGCCTTGCGAGTTCGAGTCTCGCCATCCGCATTTTAAAGAAAGAATAATCAGAGGTTGTTAGTTTAACCTCTGATTTTTTGATTTTTTTTGGACTAAGGGATTAACGCTATATAAAATTAAAACTATAGTGCTATAGCTTGATGTATGGCACTACGGGAAGCGGGAATAGGGAAAAGCAGACTGTTAAAGGGTTTTTCCTTCAGAAACGCTCTGCGTTTTATGTTGCGCAGCAAAACAGGATTGAGAAATGTCCTAATCTGAATGGGTAGTGCTATAGTTTTTTCGTACCGCAAGTGAGGCGATCGCTGATAAATCAGGATTTATACCAATTAAAAAAAAGAATGTTACGAATGGTAAGGGCGATAAAAATACTTTTAATAAGATGTCCCTTTGACAAAAAAGATTATTTCCGACCTAAAACATGGTATTAAAGGAATTCCCATGCGACTTCCCCTCCTGGGAGGGGTTAGGGGTGGGTTGACTCCTGACTCCTGACTCCTAAAAAATCCTCTATTCATTTGTAGCAAACATTTATCAAAATGGTATTACAGGGTTTTTCAAATTGATGAACCACATCGCCATAACCCAAAACTTGTAGGGGTTAACGGCCGTTAACCCCTACAGGTGATGTATAATTTTATTATTTGTGTAATTCCTGTAAATCCTGAATAGTTAGATTATCAGAAAATTTTTGAGAGGAACTCTTTCGTAGTAAACAAAACCAATTTTTTGCTACTAAAAAAGTTTTAGTTTTTGACATTAGAGACTTATTTTGGTGGAGGTGGAGTAGTCCATTCACAATCAAAAGTTTTATCTAGTAATTTCTTTAAGCTAATTACTTTAATGTTTTGATTGTGAATTTCACCTGTTTGACTTTCAATTTTAACAATTTCATAACCAATATCATTTAATTCTTCTGTTAAAGATACATCTCCAAAATAACCATAAGCATCCTTAATTTGTTCCCCTTCTTCTGGAATATACATATCCCAACAAACTATAAAATTAGTCACAATAAAAGGATGGTTATATTCATCGGTTGGGGAAAAAGTGTATTTATATTCTAGTCCTCTGTGAACCTTTTCTCCTAAACTATTTTCTTCTAATGGAACAGCTATACTATCAAGACCAACACCACAAAAAGTTCTTGGGCGTACCCATAATTCTGCGTAAGGTAAATCAACAGTAACTAAATGAGAAAACATTGTATATAATGCTCCAACCCAATGTTCTTCTCCTATTTCTGGTTGTATAATCGATTTATCTTTTAATTGTTCTATATTTTTAACTTTAAATCTTGTTCTATATTGAATATCTTTTTTAAGCTTATCTAACCTTTTAGTATATGCTTCTAATTTTGCTTCTTGATTTTCCTTGTTTAATCTTTCAATCAATTCACGAAAAACAGTAACTTGTCGTTGAGCTTCATCTAGAAACTTTTTTATATGTTCCAGGAATGAATCTTCTTTTAAAATTTGTTTAGAAGCATCAGTCAAGGAATTTCTATTTGTCACTACGTTAAAACTACCGTTGATTATCAAAATATAATGGGATTGAACTTTCTTATCTGCAAGTATGAAATAGTTTTCTAATAATGGATGCTCAAAAATTTTATTGTAAGCACAAATTTTCACACCTTCAGATGAAATGAAAGTTCCTCTTTGATCTACTAATTTAATTCCAGATTTGCTATAGCCTTTTCTACCTAATTCTTGATATTTATCTCTTGCTCTTTTATATCCATCTATTGCTAAGGTGATACAATAAATTGTTTCCTCATGTAAAAAAGTTGAACAATAACGGCCGGAAAAATTACCATCATCAATCTTTGATACTTGAGTAGGAGTTTTGATTTTTTCTGTGTCATCCGGTTTTTTTAAATAAGGATATCCAGGCTTAATTTCATCTAATTCATATTTATTATATTTAATCATAGACCATAGAAAAAGTTGGCATTGGTCGTTGTACCCAATAGTTTGTTTAAATGAAACTTCTCTCCTTTTGGGAAAACCTGTATAACTAGGTCTAAGTATTCTCATATCACCATGTCTTGTATTGAAGCGGATATAATTCTTTAAATAAGACCATTCATCTTTTCCATATTCATTTGAAGAATAAAAATTTGAGAAGTCTTGAACTTCTAATCCCTCAACAATAATCATTGTTCCTTGACGATTAAAATGATTAGCAAAAAAATCTTGATTTAATTGGTTAAGTATGTTTTTTGTTGGATTTTTTGGTCTAGGAAAAAGTTCAGTTAGACTATCCCAAGGTTTCTCATCAAACTGAGAAGAAATATCAAATAACTCATTAATTTTTTTTTGTGGATTATCGATTGATATATATCGCCACCAAAGTTCATCTGAACATTTAGTAATAATAGTAATTTTTTTAGATGCAAAGCAAAGTTTAGAACCTTGACATTTGTAACCAATAGATTCTCCTTGAATTTTTGTGGATTTTCCAATTGAGAAAAACGCACGATAAGGAGTAATACCATTAATTTCTTCTGTTTCACTTAAACCAATACCATCGTCAAAAAATATAAATCCCTTTTCTTGTAAAAGTGGGTAGATTTGAATTTGAGCAGCATTAGCATCATAAGAATTAGAAATTAATTCCCGAATAACTTCACAGGGGTCTTTCCGATTAACAGAAAGTTCAGAGAGTATATGATTGTAAGAAATAACAGGATATTGTGGCTTTCTCGGTTCTGACATATTAATTTAATTTAATTGGTTTGGTATTTTCCTAATAGTATAGTTAAAATCTGAAGAAAATATAAGCAAAAAATTATGGTTATATAGCAATCGTATTTCAGTTGTGAGATTTTAGTGTTAATTAGGAGTCAGGTGTCAAGAGTCAGAAGATAAAAGGATTTTGATTGACTTTAATAGTTCTTAAATATCTCATAAATCATTCCTAATTGCTATAGCTTGTAAATTGAATCATCATATTTATCAAACTAAACTTTCGGGGTTTAGTAAGCAAACAAAATATTATCAAAAAATCATTCTGAATTATTGATAGTATTCTCCGATTTGTTGGAGTTTTGGCAGTTATAAAACCCTGCGGATTAAACGCCGAGGATACATGAACTCTCCAAGATTAAAATAGACGACTCGATGTTATCTATTTTAAGATTTTATCCCATAGTTTAAAGTATAAAGATGAATACTTTAGGTCGAGCCAAATGATAATTTATAAGTTTAAAGCTAAAGCTAAAGCTAAAGCTAAACCAGAGCAATACAAAACAATAGATGAAGCTGTTCATACTTCTCAGTTCATCCAAAATTTTCTGATAATTGCCAGAAAAGGATTAAAGGTAAAAAAAGTTTTCCTAAGTTCAAAAAATATACTCTTTCTGTAGAGTACAAAACTTCTCCATCGAAACTTTCAGCAAACGTCGAAAGCAATTACTTTTTCAGATTGGATAATTTAATCAATAAAATATTATGGATTTGAACTATACAATTTAGTTTCCAACTCTTGCAAAATTTGCTTTCTATCTTTATTACTTTTAAACATTCCGAAAATATTTAATTTCTCCTCTAATTTCCTTTCACCACCATTACCAATAACCCAACTAACTTCATTAATAGCATTCATAATTCCACTATAAGCATCCGCCCCAGAAAAATTACCTTCCTCAGTAATTCCTAATTTAATTTTTTCCTGGGTACTCATTTCTAAAGTTGAGGCGATCGCTACTAAACCCACAGCTCCAATTAAAGCTTCTCCACCTTTTAATACTTTTACCCCGGCTAATATTCCTACACCACCACTAACTACAGCATCATAACCTACCTCAATTAGCATTCCTTTTTGAATCGCAATATTACCAAATCTATTTGTAGTTTTTGCCTGATTTTCTGCCCGTTTTACAAACTCTTCGGTTTTCTTAAATTTGCTGAAGACTGTGTAAAATTCTTCGTCATCTATTTCTAAATCTGACTCAAAATATTTATCTCTTAAAAGTTGATATACAGTTTTACATATGATAGGAATTTCTGCTTGAATAATTACAGCATCCAAATTTTCTAAAATCACATTATCCGTAATTGTCGCTCCCTCCCTAATTTGTTGATAAACTGATAAATATTGACGTCGCTTACTATCATTTATCTCAGCGTTACTATAAATCAAATTCACGATTAACATATCTATTCTAATCGCCATTGAAGTTGCACTTGCTAATAAATATTTATCTTTGAGTTCATGGGCGATCGCTGAATTTAAAATAATTCCATCTAACTGTCTAAAATTGTCAAGATTTGGCAAAGGCTCTGCTGCTTTAATATACTGATAAATCCCTTTCAATTTATATTTTTCAACTTCCATTAATTTGGCAGAATCTAAAACTTGTTTGAGACCTTTATCAATACCAATCCACCGTGAATTTTCACTGGCAATTCTGTAGCGTAAACCAATTAGTGAATCTATATTTGATGCGTCTACAATAAAATCTAGTAGATTAAGTGCTGCCAAGTCATAACTATATAAACCTGCATTAATTCTATTGTAAACTTCTAAACATCTGGTTTTACTTCTTTCATAAATTGAGGCATGAACAACCAAGCTATTCATCCGACGGTCTAAGTTAAATTCAGAATTATAAAAAGTATGTAAAATTAGGAAAACATCATTTCCTTGTAAACCACATTTTTTTAATCGTAAAGTCGCGCCTTCAGTGCTGTTGGGGCGAATTTTAACGTTATAACTTTTACCTGATTTCAGAGTGACTTTCTGAGTGCCTCCCTGACTGGCTGTCTGACAACCAACAAATATATGATATATTTCTTCTTGTTCTAAATTATTATCTATTTCTTGCCATGATTCCGGATTTATTGGGTTTGTTTCAGAAGCTGTTTTTTTGAAAGTAGAGGCAAAAGATTCCTTGGTAGTTTCTCGGAATGATTTACTGACATCCGATGCTTTATTAGTAATTACTTCTCCCATTTCTGATGCCTTCTTTTTAGCAGTTTCTGAAGCTTGAGCGCTAATTGATTTACTGGCTTCAGATACTTTATTGCTGAGATTTTCTCCGACTTTTGATGCTTTTTTACTGATTGATTTCCATAGGGATGATTCCTGTTTTTTACTCATAATTTTGATTACCTTCTATGACTATTACTTGTATGATACTGAATGTTTGAGCAACTCATAGCAGCTTTTAATTAATGGTGGAAGCTTGACAAAAAAAATAAAATATGATAATCAAAATAAATTTATGGTGGGATTCAAGAATTAAATAGGAACGCTATGATCGGAACAAAAGATTAAGTTTTGTAAAGAAGAAAATTGACTGCAATTTCACCAAAAAATCCTGTTACACAACCCAAACCTTGGTATCGCTTGACTCCTCTATGGCATGGAGGAGAAGAATTTGTGCGCCAGGGTTTACCCCACTCCCAACTATCACCACCATGGCAAATATTACTTCTCGGAGATGGTTCTCCAACTCGTCACTTACAACTGCTGACTACCGAACCTACTGAAGTCGATGTGATTGATATGTCTGCTATTGGCATAGATCTCGATAATGCTCCCAACTTAATTCATGCTGTACCTGGCCCCAGACTACGACGACAAGTATGGTTAAGAACAGCTTCAGGGCAAAGGTTAGCCTATGCAGCATCTTGGTGGGAAGCGAGTCACGTGGATGAATATTTGCAAAATCGGTCTTTGCCTATTTGGGCCAGTTTAGCTCGTCTGAGAACTGAGTTGTATAGGGATGTCCAAGGAATTTATTATGGTAACTGCCAGGAATTAGAATTGGCCTTTGGGGAGCATGGGCCTTTTTGGGGAAGACATTATCTGTTTTGGCATCGTGGTCAACCTCTAACATTAATTTATGAGGTGTTTTCACCCTATCTGAAAAAATACTTAGGGCCAACACACCCATCTTAAAAAATGCAACTAGAGGGCTCATACTATACCGTTTCACTAAAGTCAGAAATCAGAAGTCAGAAGTGAGAAATCAGAAGTGAGATTTTAGTAAGTTGAAGCCTCTATTTTACAGTAATTTCAGCTTATTCTTTCACTTCCTGAGTTACCAACTATTTGTGACATTTTTTAAGTGAATCGGTATAGAATCCGGATAATTAATTATCGTATGATCAGCTAAGTCAGAAGTCAGAAGTTAGGAAAAAGTAGGGGGTTTAATATCGAAAGTTTGTATTAAGTTAAGATAGTCAGTGCAATAACTGTTTAACAGGATTTTATATCATATTGTAGCTGCTACAGCAGAAATAAACCCGGTTACTGTTTTTGAAGTGGTAACCGAGTTTTGCATATTGGAAATTTATCTTACTATCAAATCCGGTCTAATCAATAGACATCTAATATCATGTTCAGTTGAATACTTATAAATAATTACCAAGGAGTCAGTCCTCAGTCCTCAGGAGTCAGAATTGCTGGAGAAAGGAGTCAGGAGAAAAGTATAAGTTCCAATAATTGATAATTGATAATTACCTCTCCCTAAAAGGAAGAGAATTGAATAAAAGGAAAATAAATTCATTGTTTCTCCGGGAGCGAGTGAGAGGCTTTAAACCCAGGGCTATTTCATTCTCAACTTTGCCATTTTATATATTTAGGAGAATACCCAGGGCTATTTCATTCTAGAATCAAGTGAGAATTTTACTAGCTTTTAGAGATTGGTGGATAGAACCTTTAATCCTTGAAAAGGCAGATTTTCGTTAATACACAAAAAGTCATAAATTAGAACGAAATAGCC
>JASJEE010000227.1 GCA_030064835.1 Microcoleaceae cyanobacterium MO_207.B10
TTATTTCCGGCGTTGCTGAATCAAGGTATGAAAATAAAAACTCAACAATCTAGAATACTTACTATTTAATAGTGAGCGCGATCGCTAATAAATATAAATCATACCCCAAATCAGCAACGCCTTATTTCCTAAAGAATGCTCTCCAAATAATAGCCCCTAATGACTTCTAGACTCCAGCAAAACACTTTTTCTGCAAACCCTACTTACAGCGCTTTTCAAATTGATCAACCACATAGCCATAAACAAAATCCTGTAGGGACGTTGCATGGAGCGTCTGTAGGTCTACCGAAATGAAAACCGCTGTAGGGTTTGCTAAAAAAATTATAGGTGTGAGATTTAATCGTCAGTAGTCAGGAGGGAAGAGAATTTAGAAAGATTTGCTTTAGATATAATTTCCTGCGGAATGCTACGCAAATGCGTTGGCAAAGCATTGGGCAGGAAATCAGCCGTACAGTAGGAATGTGGATTACAGAAGACGTGGGAGAAAAACCAGACAAAAGACTTTACTCTTTATCTGTAAATTCTTGTTAAACTAAGCCAACTCTAAGTATTCAACGGAATATGATATAATGGGGTTAAATTTGTCATAACTTCTTTTATACTGTTCTGTACAGTTAATGGCTAGGACCGTCAACTAACTTTAATTAGGAGCTTGAGCTGCTTTCTGCTTTGCTACGCTTAAATTATTTTCATAGACAGGAATTCTGTCTTGAGCCTTTTGATAATTTGGATCGGACTGAGGAACTTCTTTCATGAATTCAAAAGCTTTTTGCCAGTCATCAGCTACTGCATTCCACTCAGCATTTGTCTGAGCTGTCTGGGCTTTCTGAGCAGCACTTTGGGCGCTACTAACTGCGTTATACCATGGATCGGGAGAACTAGCTTTTGGAGATGTAGAGGTTTGATTTTCTGAGTTAGAAGGTTTTGATGCAGGTGACTCAGCCGTGTCAACTTTTTCTGTAGTCGTTTCTGACTTAGACCCACCGAATAATGGGAATATTCCACTAAAATGTAGTGCTGCAAAGACTGCCACTGGTACTAATATAATCAGTAGCAATATAGCTAGAATCAGAGGGGTTTTCTTTTTTTGACCCTGGGGTGTTTCCGAAAATTCTTCTTCATCTTCGTCTTCCTCCTCGTAATTATCCTCTTGATCGTAGTCTAGAGCATAATCCTCATCATCTTCCTCGTAGTCTTCGTCTGTTTCAGTTTCGTAGTCTTCTTCTACTTCCTCGTCTAACTTATCTAAAGGATCTGGAAATCTTTCTTCTGAGATATCTTCAATTTCTGGTATGGGGTTTGTTGGCGGTGTGCGTAACCTAATTTCCTCTTCCCAGACAGGTGTTTGATCGCCTGTTTCAACACCATAAACTTTTATAGTGTGAATAGACTCAACTCCCAATTTGGCAATTCCAGTCCGGATAAATTCCACCAGAGCTGGTTTTTGGTGAGAAACTTGGTCTGATTCAAGTGTAATTTCCAGATAACCATTGTCTCTACCTACTTGGACATTAATGCCTTTTTTTTGTAGTGAATGGTTGATAATTGACGAGATTACTTTTGGGTCTCCTTGTTTGGCAAGTTCCCGCAGATTATTTGGTGCCATGGCTAGCGCTCCTTTGGGGTGGAGGGCAAATAGTTAACTTTACTTAATTACTATAATAAATTTTGACATTCTTGCCGTTAAATTTAAAATACATTAACAGAAGATTATTATTTTATTAGGACGAACTTAATTATAAACTACCATGAGTTTTTAGATCCGTCTAGATTTCCTTTTACTAGGGATTAATTTCATCTTTAGGTATTGGTGCATAGTAATTGTAGAGAGATTGTAGGAAGTGTGGGGATATGGATAGATGGGTAGTATAAAGAGAAATTAAAAAATACATATCCTCAGCATTACTAACCATTACTATGCAGGACGAACAATCTTTAATTTGGGTCAAACCGCCGAGCTTTTAATCAGCACTAAAACATTGTTACCTCATCTAATGTTAACAGGGAGTTGATTTTGATTAGGACTGGGGCTTTAAATTTATACTGCTACGCGCTAGGGAGTAGGGAGTAGGGAATAGGGAGTAGTAGACTTTTAAAGGGTTTTAGGATTTAGAAATGTCCTAACCAATTAACATAGTGCTATATTTGTTCTCTCACTACAATCTTAAGAAAATAGATGACAAAGTTCTATCACTTTAGTTTGGAGGGTAGATATTTCTTCTGCTCCTCCCTTAAGACTTACTTCTAACTCCAATAATAGAGGTAAAGTTTTTTCTAACTGGTTTAAGGGCAAAGATTTAACTTCTTGGCGTAAAAAGTATATTCTTTTAGGGTTATTAACTTCAGCAGCTTGGGCGATCGCTTTTTCATCTCGCTCTCCGGTTTCAATCATGAGTTTGACCCATAACCATGTCCGGAATTGGCCCACTAAAGTCGCGACTATTCGCAATGGATGCTCGTTGTGGACAATTAAATCTGCGACTAATTTTAAGGCTTTCTGTGTATCACCCAACCGAATAGCTGTGGCTAACTTGATACTACTTTGGGTTTGAGAGCAGACCAAAGTTGTGATTGCCTCTACATCCAAAACAGATTTTTCTATACTATAAAGTTGTAACTTTGTCAATTCATTATGGAGTAGTCGGCGATCGTTACCAATAGCTTCTGCTAAAAAAGCAACTCCAGGAGAAGTCAACTTAACTCCTATTTCCTCAGCAACTTGTTTAACCTGCTGCTCCAATAATTCTGTTTTCCAAGGTGGGATAGGAGAAAAATCCCGAACTTCGGCCCATTTTTGAATTAACTTTGTGGATTTGAGTCTCTTATCTGGTTTATGAGATGTAGTTAACAAAAGCACTGTAGTATCAGGAATTTGTGAGAGAGTACGTTCAAGCTCCTCAAACAAATCTTGTGAACAATGCTGAGTTATATTAGTATCGACTAGCCAGACAACACGGCTACCAGTACCAAAAGGTGGGGTCATGGCCTGATTCAATGCAGTTTGAACTGCATTTGGTTGATCTGGTAAAATTTTGTCATAGTTAAAACTAGCCCATGTGGGATCGAGGACAGATTCAGTTAAAGCATTAACAGCTTGAGTCAGAGAAAAGTCATCCTCGCCAAAGTATAGGTAAATTGGCATATATCTAAGACTATTTTTTTAACAAGAGGCGATTAAGATTGGACGATACATATCAGAATTACATTAATCGGGTAGCACAGACCACACTGTTACCAAGTTACAAGTCTCAGTTGGAATATATCCAACAGTCTCCCAAGTTTAAAATGGGAGCTGATGGCCAAGTAGAACCTGCTGAATTTCCTGGCTATTCAGTAATTACCCCTCCTTGTGAAGAAGACTCGCAGAACCATAATTTTTATGAACATCTCAAAAAATGTCAACAACAGTTAACAGAATTATTAGGTAATAATTTAATGATTCCGGTTTCTGGTAGTAGTCTCCATTTAACGTTAGCCGATCTGATTTGGCAAAGTGCTTTCTTGGATGCTATTCAAAATCCTAAATTTGAGGAAAAATTGCACTCTTGCATCTCTGAAAGTTTTCAGGAGTATGAACCTCAGAGGAAGGATGGCCATAAAGTTAGATGGCAAGTTTTGGGAGTTATTGTCATGACTAGGGCAATTGGTGTTTCCTTAGTGCCAAAAGATGAAAGTTCTTATGAGCAAGTTTTACAATTACGTCGGTCAATTTACCAAAATTCTAATTTAATGGCCCTGGGAATTGATCAGCAATATCACTTTACTGCTCATATTACGTTGGGGTATTTTGGTGAAATTCCAGCAGATTTAGATGTCCCGAAATTAGGAGATGACATATCAGAATTAAATCATCAATGGTTGGAAACTAATCAAGAAATTTTAGTAGAGCGCGGAGAGCTACGAAAGTTTGATGATATGATGCGTTATTATCGGCAATCTGATTGGCCTACTGTAGATTTGTAATCGCATCAGGCCAGAAAAAATGCCTAGTTAAGAATGAAGCATCCTATTCAAGAACAAAGCTTTGCGATTATAGATCGAGAAATTGGTCAACATAATTTTAGTCCTGCCGAATATGCGATTGTTCGGCGGGTAATTCACTCAACTGCTGATTTTGAGTTTGCTGAGTTGATTAGATGTAGTCCAGGAGTAATTGAAACGGCGATCGCAGCTTTGCAAAACCTTGTGCCAATTGTCACGGATGTAGGCATGGTTAAACAAGGAATTGCTCAAATGGTGGCCAATACTTTTGGTAATCCGATTATTTGTGCTGTGGAAGAAGTGTCTGTTCCTCTTGCTGGTAAAACTCGTACTGAAACAGGTTTACTAAAAGTTGCTGAGAAATTTCCAGAGGCGATTTTTGTGATTGGTAATGCTCCGACTGCATTATTATCTTTGTGTGAGCAAATTCATGGTGGATATGTTACTCCATCATTAGTTATTGGTGTACCTGTGGGTTTTGTCTCGGTGGTAGAGTCAAAAGCAGCTTTAGCTCAAGTTCAGATACCGCAAATTCGGGTAGAGGGTAGGAAAGGAGGTTCTCCTGTTGCAGCGGCAATTATTAATGCTTTGATAGTTTTGGCTTGGGAAAGTAATGGTATGATACCTGGTTGAATACCAAAGTAAATTATTGTGAGTATAAATGTTATTGGGATAGGTTTAGATGGAGCTACTGGGTTAAATGATTCGGTACGGCAAATTGTAGAAAGGGCGACTTTATTAGTAGGAAGCGATCGCCATCTTAGTTATTTTCCCGATCATCGAGCTGAAACTGTTGTACTTGGGGATGTGATTGAAGCTATTATGGAAATCCGACAACATTTAGAGATGTCTAATAGTTGTATAGTTATTTTAGCTTCGGGAGACCCACTTTTTTTTGGCTTAGGACGGTTATTGGTAGCAAATTTACCTCCAGAAAAACTTAGGTTTTATCCCCATGTTAGTTCGGTGCAATTGGCTTTTAGTAAGATTCAAGTTCCTTGGCAAAATGCAAAAGTGATTAGTATTCATGGTCGTTCTATGGATGAATTAACTGATGCACTGCAACAGGGAGTAGAGAAAATTGCGGTGCTGACGGATCGGAATCATACACCAGGAGCGATCGCTCGTTTGTTGTTGGCTTTAGATTTATCAATTGACTACCAACTGTGGGTATGTGAAAATCTTGGGGGTGAGGATGAACGAGTTGAAGAATTTTCTTTAGATACAGTCCAACGGCAAATATTTGCACCGTTGAATTTAGTAGTATTATTGCGTAAATCTAGGTTAGCAAATCAGTCTTTAGATTTAACTAATTTACCTTTTTTAGGAGTACCGGATCATTATTTTTTGAGTTATGATGATCGCCCAGGGTTGATGACTAAACGAGAATTACGGGTATTAATTTTAGCGGAGTTGGGTTTACAACCAGGGCAAATTATTTGGGATATTGGTGCTGGTACTGGTTCTGTTTCGATTGAAATTGCTCGTTTGTTTAGTGATTCTTTGGTATATGCAGTTGAGAAAACGGCTGCGGGAACAAGTTTAATAGAAGAAAATTGTCGTCGCTTTCGTGTAACAAATGTGGTTTCTATTCATGGTAAGGCACCAGATATGTTACATCATTTGCGTCCTCCCCAGAGAATTTTTATTGGAGGAAGTAGTGGGGAGTTGAGAAATATTTTAGGAATTTGTGGAGTGAGAATGGTTCCCGGAGGAATAATAGTATTGGCATTTGCTACTTTGGAAAATTTGAATATTGCTTTAAACTGGGTAGAGGAAAGAAGAAAAAGCGATCAGAGTTGGAGTTATCGTCTTTTGCAAGTACAGTTATCTCGTTCTATACCTGTCGCTAATTTAACTCGTTTTACTCCTTTAAATCCTGTGACAATTATGACAATTAATAGGTAGTCATTTGAGTTATCAGTTATCAGTTAATAGTTAATAGTTAATCATGTCCGGTTGAATATGTATAAATAAGGGGAAAGGAGTCAGGAGTCATATCAAGTAACATTAATTAACCGGAATGTAGGGACCTTGCATGCAACGTCCCTACGAGTTTTGGGAAAGATTGTTTATTACAGTTATTTAATGAGACATGATATCAAAATCCAGAATTTAGGAGCGAATAGGAGAAAGTTTTTTGATAACTGATTATCCGGACATGATATTAATAGTTGTAAAAAATAAAACCTCTAATATCATGTCCGGTTGAATACTTATGATTAAGATAGTAAGGGAGCGGGGGAGTAGGGGAGTAGGGAAAATAGAAAGATTTACTCGCCGAAGCAAGAGGATAAGTTTTTTCATCACGCTCTTATCCGGACATGATATAAAGAGAAAACCCAGTCTTATCAAAAGACCGGGCGATTAAATTTAATTACAAAGGTTTGAGTAACCTTTGTAATATTTTGTGGCTTCTAATTAACGCACAAAGAAATCATCAGCGCTAATTTCTGCATCGTTAGTTATAGTGGCAAAATTAGCACCAGATCCTAAACCACCAGCACTACCGTTAGCATTGTAGAAGAGTTTGCCGTTGTCACTGTTGTAGACAATAAACGCATCAGAGCTAGCTGCGTCTTCGTCACTGGTAACTATTTCAAACTCGGTTTCAACACTAAACCCTTCACCATTAACACTGGTTAGTGCAGTGAAAGTGATTTTATCTAGGATAATAGTATCTTGTCCTACAATAAAATCAGTGATTTCGTCTGTACCTATACTCGCCTCGGTAAACTCCTGACCAGTTGCAAAGATAAACTTGTCTTTACTTGCACCACCTGTGAGAATGTCATTTCCGGCACCTCCATTCATGCGATCGCGACCTTTACCTCCGCGGAGAGTATCTTCGCCATCACCACCAAACATGATGTCAAAACCACTACCACCGACTAACAGGTCGTCACCAGCAGCTCCTAGCATGAAGTCGTTACCTGTACCCGCATATAGGCTATCATCGCCGTTCCCTCCATTCATGCGATCTCGGCCAGCATTACCACTGAGAATATCGTTGTTTTCTCCACCTCGTAGGGTATCATTTCCACCAAGACCTCGTATGGTATCGTCTCCGGCAAAACCATTGAGGATATCTGCACCAGGGCCACCGAAAAGGAGGTCGTCTGCATCTCCACCGGTAGTAACACTAGCAAAGACGAAGTTACTAGCAGTGAGACTGACTTCACTGGAGAAGGTAGCAACTATTTCAATTTCAGAACCTTGCGCGAAAGCGAGAACGGTATTACCGTCACCGTCGAAGTAAGTAGTCAGAACGCCGTTAGCGCGAGCATTCAGTTCGTCTAATCGTGCTTGTACTTGCTCTAAGGATTCAAACTCTGCATTCAGGTTGATTAAACTAGCACTACGAACGTTAGTAGTAGACTCATTTACATCTATGCTAGTTAAGTTCCTGGTATTTAGATTACCCAGTATACCTGACTGAAATTGTAAAACGTCACTCTCGACTTCAAAGTCAGCAATTGTGATTTCTTCACCGAGAGAAGTAAATGAGAAAGTATTAGCACCTGCTGTACCAACAAGTTCTCCACCTGTTTGTGCGCTGACAACATTACGAAAAGAGAAGCTGCTTTCACTGAGTTCAAAACTAGATTGGAATTCTGCTACAACTTGAGTTTCTCCATTTTGTGTAAAGGTCAAGACTTGCTTACCATCTGAATTTATGTAAGAAGCAAAGAATGCTTCTCCTTCTATCTCTAATTCTTCTAGTCGTGCAATAAATTGTGCTTCAGAAAATTGTCCTTCAACGTTGAGGAAGTTTGTTGCTGCAACGTTAACACTGGTGGTTGCAGAAGTGACAACTGTACTAGCGACTTGTGAAATTCCAGCAAATGCTGACGAGTTGAATACCAGTGAATCTGAGTCAGTAAAGCCGACAACTGTCGTGCCTATTTGTTCAAAGGATTCATACTGGATATTAGTTACTACTTCACTGCTGGCAACAATTGTACCGGAGTTACCGACAACATTAACTTCTGGAGTTTCACCGCCTGTGCCTCCACCTGTGCCGTCTGTGCCTCCACCTGTGCCGTCGGTGCCTCCACCTGTGCCGTCTGTGCCTCCACCTGTGCCGTCTGTGCCTCCACCTGTGCCGTCGGTGCCTCCACCTGTGCCGTCGGTGCCTTCACCATCCACTGGTTCATTAAAGAAGACAAAGTTTTCAGCAGTGACAACAGCATCAACTTCCAAGTTAGCTAGAATATTAATTTCTGTGCCATCGTAGAAACCTACTACTTTTCCTTCGGCTTCAGTTTCGTAGACGATGATAACATTACTAGCTTGCAGAGTCTGCAACCGCGTTACTAATGTCTCTTGTGTGAAACCTCTTTCAAATGATAGGAAATTTGCCGTTCCCACTGAATTTGTGTTTTGGGTTACGGTCAACTCTTCTAGAGTTTCATTTGTAATTCTCCCAAATCTTTGAGAATCAAATTCAAAAACGTCTTCTTGATCGTAGTTCGTGATTTCAATGCCACCTTCGACGATCTCATTGTATACAAACTTATCAACCACACCAACAGTAGCACTGAGTATTTCTAGCTCGCTGCTTATTTCAAAGGTGCTGGTAAATTGTAAGTTGTTCTCAATACTAAACTCAGCGATATTTTCTAGTTCAACTTCAAGGTCTTGAATGACATTAAAAGTTCCCTCAGCACCGTTGTACAATAATAGCTGTGTGCTACCTTCAATATTGACTAATGTTAGAACAGAACGTTGACCGACAATAAGTTCTAGTCGCTGTTGCAGTTGCGCTTGGCTGGTAAAACTTTCTTCTGTGAACTGTAAAAAGTTGGCTAAAACTGCTTGATTAGAGGAGGCGGTAATCTCAACACTGGTGAAATCTTCCAGAGTAGTATCCAGTGTTGCAAGTGTTTCAAAGTTAACTTCTAAAGCATCTTCGTTGACATCGAAGTCATCATCATCGTCCGTGTCATCATCGTCCATGTCGTCATCATCGTCCATGTCATCGTCCATGTCGTCATCATCATCCATGTCATCGTCCGTGTCATCATCGTCCATGTCATCGTCCGTGTCATCATCGTCCATGTCGTCATCATCGTCCATGTCATCGTCCGTGTCATCATCGTCCATGTCGTCATCATCGTCCATGTCATCGTCC
>JASJEE010000228.1 GCA_030064835.1 Microcoleaceae cyanobacterium MO_207.B10
CTCCCTAAAACGGATTGGATTGAATAAAAGGAAAATAAATTCATTGTTTCTCTTGATCTAGTTGGCTTTAAACCTTAATTATTCGGTAATATCTTTTCTCTACTGTCAGAGCTGAAATTTTATTTATAACTGATTATCCAAACATGATATAAAACCTACAACCAAGCAATGTAGCAATATTTTATGAAAATGGTATTAGATGAGTTCAAAAAGCTATGACTTCTGGTTAGCAGCTCGTACTAAAATCACAGTACAATCACAACCACGAGCGATCGCTTCTGGGATATTACCATTAATTGCTTGCCTTAAAAATCCCTCCTGACTAGCACCAATAACCACAACATCACAGTGACGGGAATGAGCTAGATCTAATACAGCAGTTGAAACAGAATTGCTACAGACAGAAGTAGCCATAACCTCTGTATGCAACCGCTGGCGCAATAATCTTGCAGCTTGCTTCATTTCCTCAATATTAGGCTTAACAACAGAGTTTGTTAAAACTTGACATAACAGAATTTCTGGTTTCACACTCAAAGAAACCAAGGCAGGCAAAAGTTGTACTGCTGCTGCTTGTTTCGGAATATCCCGAATTGGTACCAACCACCGCCGCCATCCTAAAAACGAATACACATAATCAGAAACAGAATTATTCTGATCAGTTTCAAATTTTTTATTACTAATATCTTCAAAGATTTCTCTATTTTTAAGCCTCCCACCTCCCCACTTTACGACCACCACCTCACAAGTTGCTTGTCGCATCAAAGTATCCACAATACTGCCAAAAATACGACCTGGGGCATGATCGCCCTTCCATCCCATTAATATTAAAGATATATGCCGCTCCTTAACAGTCTCCAAAATAGCACCAGCAGCATTATGAGCAACCCGCACTTGAGTATGAACAGGAATTTGCAAATCCTTTGCTATGCGCTCTGCCATAGCTAACAAACGGCGACTATTGGTTGTATCTACTACTGTCTCAGTTGGAGAGGTTTTACGAGATACAACCACAATTTGCAAGCATTCTAATTCATAATTGCGTTGGCGAGCAATAACAGCAGCCAATCTTAATAATGCTGGAGCAGTGCTAGGATTACTCAAAGGTACCAACAACCGACCATGACCAACTTGTGGCGCTCGCGTTTGATAAACTACATAAGAAGGTTCTCGAGGAGCAGTCCGGATAGTTGCTTTATCTATTAGCTCTTCTGATTCAACTCGGATAATATCAGTATCAGTAATAATTCCCACAAGATGACGACCCTCCATCACAGGTATACGACTAAGTTTGTATCTATTTAATAGATATAAAACCTCACCTAAATTATCAGTTGTCTTAACTGTCATGGGGTGAGGTGTCATAAACTCTTTTAAAAAAGTATCTCCTGGAAGCTGACGTTTTCGGGTGTAAAGTAAATCGGTTTGAGTGACAATACCCACCAGCAGACCATAACTATCAAGCACAGGAAAACCTCGGTGATGAGAGCTAGAAAACTTCTGCTTCACTTCATCCAAAGTTAAATCATCATTAAGAGTTTCTACAGGAGTGTGCATTACTTGATTAGCAGGAATATTACTCAAATAATCATTTGCTGCATTCTCCTTTTTGAGTTGAAAACCTTTTAAATCTAAAAGTAGATCGGATAAAGATTTTTTTTCTATTTTTTCTGCCATCAATAAAGCAACAATAGAAACAATCATTAGAGGTAACACTAAACGAAAGTCTTGTGTTCTCTCAAAAATAATTACTACTGCAGTAATAGGAACTCTAGAAACGGCACAAAAGAATGCACCCATTCCGGCGAGAGCATAAATTGTTGGTTGTTCAATACCGACTAAATTACTTTGGAAAATGCCGACTATTTGACCAAGAGCTGAACCAATAATTAAAGATGGAGCAAATAATCCCCCAGGAGCGCCAGAACCCGCAGCAAATATTGTCAAGACAAAATGAGCAGTAAAAGCAATGAAACTTAGTTTCAAATTCGCTTGGTTACTTCCGAGTATTTCTATGAGACCTGTGTAGTTGCGAAACGAATCTGGTAAAAATGCCACTATTAATCCACTAATTAAGCCAGTCAGAGCTATTCGCAAGGGTAGTTTTAATTTCAGTCGGCGTTGATTAAATATCACAGTGGCAATAATTCCCCGACTGAAAAGTGTTCCTAGAGACCCTGCTAACATTCCCAAAATGATGTAGAAAGGAATTTCTGTAGGATCTAAAAATCCTGTAACTGAGGTATCTAGGGAATAAATTTTGTTGTCTAAGTATAAACTCTGTCCCCCTAACATTTGGGAAACAATTGCACCAACAAAGGAAGCAATAATTGCCGGACCCAAGGTAATTCCAGAAACATCTTGCATTAGGTCTTCTACCACAAATAAGACCCCGGCAATAGGAGCATTAAAGCCTGCAGCTAATCCCGCCGCAGCACCACAAGCAATTAACTGACGACGATAATTAGGAGAAGTAGGAACCCAATGACTAATCCAGGCGGCCAAAGAAGCGCCAATCTGAACAGTGGGCCCCTGTCGTCCTAGTGTCAACCCAGAACCCACTGTCAAAATAGTCGTCAACATTTTCACAATGGCGATGCGAAAGTTTAGAGGAATTCGTATCCCTACTAGAGCAGCCTTTACTTGGGGTACTCCACTGCCTCCAGTTTCTGGTGCTAAACGTTCTACTAATGTACCTGTGAGTAAACCCCCTATGAAACCAAAAATTGGTAATAATAACCATGGGGGGAATTTCATGGATGTAGCTACTCGCAAACTACCTAGCCATCCTACGCCATGTTTGAGTACGACTGCTGCTAATCCTGATACTATTCCGATTAAGCAGGCTTCAAAAATGGCTAGGCGTTTCGGTCTTAGTAGTGGATAAACAAATGTTTTTAGATGGGTTTGAAATTCTTCTAGGATAGACTGATGCCACATCATAATCGGTGGTTGGGTATTATTTTGGTGGTTTTGAGTCGAGGATTGACTTAATCAAGGAATAATAGTAAAATTTTTATAAAAAAATAATATTTAACTGTACTCATACTACATGAAATCCATGCCTAACCAAATTAAGACTAAATAATAAACAAAAAAGTCTGATGGCGCAACAAAATGACTTACACTAAATTGCGTCCTTTATCTGATATAAAATTTGACGACAAAATATTTAGCTATTCCTCAGAACAATTTCATCGCATCTTGCTGGAGAACTATTAATATCAAACCCGTTTAATTCAGTATAAAAAAATTCGATTTTCATTAATTACCTAAGTTTCGGTAGTCCTGTATATGTAGTGATAAAATTACAGTGAAGCGATATACCTGCTGCACTTGCTCGGCCAACGCTTCATTATATTATAATGAGGGATGAAATACCAAATAGCTCCTAGATGGTTTTCTAGCTTTTTAGAAAAGGATAAAGTCTTTCTGAGCAACCGATAAATTCTTTGACGTAAAGTATTATTTAATATTTCTATATAAGCTGTTAAACCTGTTTCTTTCCCCACTGATTTATGTCTTGAATCAGGAAAAAAAAGAGCTTAATTAATTGATAATTGGTCAGGGATAATTGATAATTACCTCTGGTTACAACCGTTATGGAATTGAAGATCAGGAAATATTGTTTCTTTTCTTGGTCGATTAGATATGGCGTTTGCGCTCCGCAAAGCTCCGAAGTGCGCGTAGCGTCCCGGAGGGAAAGGAAGACGCGAAGAATGCAGAGCCGCTCCGAAGCATCGCCATCCCGCCCTACGGGAAGCTCCGAAGATCGACCGCTTTTTCCCCTTAAAAGGGTCGGCTTTCAACCAGAATTATTTAATTATTAATAATTAATAATTAATTATTAATAATTCGGTAAGATGACCAAAAATCTGTATAGCAAACTGCACACTGTCTATAGACACCTGGTAATGAATTCCACAATCGGTTAGCCCCTTTTTATCCTGTTTTCCCTAAGTAGAAACCCACAATTTCTTTAGTTTCTATATCAATCGCTAACCAGAGCCATTATTTGTTATTTTTATAGCCTACAAATGACTACATTTCATCACATCGAATGGTGAGTTTACCTGTTTTTTTAGTACATTTAATAGACCGTTAAACCTGAGCATACTTATTGTTGACGTAATTTTGTAAACATTTTTATGACACACCTGTTACAGGAATTATACCAGCAAAACTAATTTTTTCTAGTAATAATTTATCAATTAGTTCTTGGGTTTGATTACTAATATAATCTCTTTGACTATTTTCTACAAATTGTCAGAGATAATTTTGAAATTGATATTTTTGTTTTTTTTGTGAATAGTCCCATTTTTGAAAATATGATTACTGCTACAACTAGGGCAGATTAATTTATAAATTTACATCTGAATTATCTAGATTTTTTATTATTACTGTCATAGATAATAGCAGACTTTTTTCATAATACTTGGGGTGAATTCCTGATAGTTTTTTTACTGATTATATGTAGCGTTGTCGGAGCCTAGCGGCAGCTATATCGCCCAGATAAAAAAAATAAAAATATTAAGTTTTTATGCTTAATATTTTCAAGCTTAATTTCAAGAAATAATCATTTTAATTCTCAAAAGATTTACAGATAAAAAATCAAGCATTTTTTCTAGCAAAAAAAGTGCAAGCTTTTAGCAGATAAGGGCGGAAAAATTGAGCAAGAATTTTTGCTCCTACTTTTTATTTAATGCCAATTTCTCTTCACTACTGACTACGCGCACCTCACACCTATAAATTTTTCAGCAAACCCTATTTACACTTCTTCTATTTTGTTGACACGGTGTCGATCGCGAGTCAATCGTTTTTTGGTTTGTTTATCCTCAGAACTTGATAGAAGATTTATAGAAACTTTATAAAAACTTCATAAAAACTTTATAGAAACTTTGTAGAAACTTCATAAAAACTTTGTAGAAACTTTGTAGAAACTTTGTAGAAACTTTATAGAAATCACTGATATCTTTGCCAATTCTGTATAAAAAGCATCATTAAATAGGTTTAATATATAAACAAGTTAAATATTAATAAATCAGGAACTGTCTTAATTCAGGTCAAGATACTGATGGCAATCTCTTTGGTGTTGGTTGTTTCTAGCATGAAACTGCCCTTAGCTGCTTGAGAACAAGTGCAATCTACATTATCAGTAAGTTTTCAAGTTATTCAAAAACATACATTATGAAGTTTCCCGATATTCGGACTAAGATTTCAATATTTAAGAGTGTACCAATAATAATTGGAACTGTTTTACTAAGTTCACCTAGTTTAGCAGCAAGTTTTGCATCCTTTGAAGGTAGGGTAACAATTGATAATTTCAGTGAAAATCCTTATAAAGTAGGAGTCGAGACAAATGCTGAGATTTTTGTCTCTGAAAATGGAGGAGAAGCTTATGCAGATGCTTTTGCTGAAGCAAATTTTGTAGCAGATCCTAATGTTGCAGCTAATGCTGATAATTCATCTAGCTCTGACGTTAGTGGTACAGGTAGCAACTTTTTTGCACTAGGAGAAAGCACTGCTAGAGTTATTGGTGATTTTTCTATAGAAGCAGGAGAAAAGTTTTCTTTTGATTTTCTGATAGATTTTGACCTAGAAACCTCTATTGACAATAGTTCAGATGCAAGTGCTAATGCTCAGGGAAATGTCAGCTTTTTTATCTTTGAGACAATAGCTGAAGATACACCTATTTTGTTAGATTTTTTTGGAGTGTCTGGTAATTTGGAAACTCCAGGGGATAATGATTTTTTTGGTGGTACCCAGAATATTGTCGCCAGCAATTTCACTATAATTGATTCTTTGGTAGATGAATCTTTTGGCGGTAATGAGGAATATGTTTCCGCATTTTTTGATGGTTCATATCAGAGAACTTTTGACGGTGAGCAGACAAGAAATATACGTCTAGTAGAAGTCAAAGCAAATTCTGCTCAAGTACAGTCTACTCCTGAACCATCAACTACTATCGCTTTTCTGTTGTTTAGTGGTTTGGGTGTTGCCACAGGGTTAAAATCTAAAGGTAATCGCAACAATTGAAGAAAGCTGTTAATTTATCTGTTAATTACAGCGGTTTTCATTTCAGTAGACCACAGTAGGGAGGTTCCATGGAACCTCCCTACAAGGTTTTGGTTGTGACGATGTGGTTTATCAATCTGAAAAGCGCTGTAAGCTAGTAGTTTTGCTCTAGGAATAGAGATAGATTTTGAGAGCTAGAGCAAAACTGCAAACTAAGACTTTTTTTATAATTAATCTCAAATCGCGATGATTCGTTATTGTAAGTCATTGCGACGGTCACGGAGTGGAAGGTTTCGCTTTTCGACTGTCGCCGACATTAAACGCTGCGCGACATGTTTGCCTAGTATTCCGTAAGGAAAGCAATTTCCCACAACCCCTGAGATTGCTTCCTATCCGCGCTGCGGACGAATGTTCAGCCAGATTCTATATAGTTACCCGAAGATGATATTAGTCTTTCTAACTATTTTTATTATTAGTCTATAGAAAGATTAGGGAAATTCAGGCAATGTAACCGTTATCCCGGCAGCGAAACCAGCAACACCACTGAAATCAGCGCCACTACCATAAGGTCCTTCATAAGATAATGTTAAGACTTGAGTTTCAGTTTCAACCTGAGCTATATCACCCATTGCTTGTGCATACACAGATAAAAAAGCTTCAGTATAACCACCTTTGAGGTTATTATTTTTTTCAGATAAATCTTCTAAGTGGTTTAAATTTGAAATAATCATTTACTTAATGTTACTTAGTTTGTGATTAATTACTATTCATTACTTATGATAATTCTATTAGTTATAAGTTAGTTGCCATTTTGGCAATAAAATTTAACTGAAAAATTTAGGCGATCGCTAAATAAAATAAGTACGAATCTGACAATCAAATCCGTACTGTTATACCAAAGCAGTTTAGTGATACTAAATAAATCTGTAAATGTATAAAAAATATATGAATTATGAAGCTATTTTCTGATTAAGCTGGTTAATTTCTTCCGGCTCAATTTGATTATATAAAATATAGTTAACTTCGCTAGCTAACCACTGTCTAAACATATTATTTAAAATTTCTTGATATCTTTGCTGTGTCAACTCAGCCTGGATAAATTTTTCTACCATCAAAATATGACATCCTTGGGCTGTTTTAATAGGAGAAATTACAATTCCTGGTTTCGCACTAAATACTGCTGCTGCTATTTCAGGTTTTAAACTCCAACGACAAATTTTTCCTTCATAACCACAAACTTGCCGTCGTTTTTCATCTATATCGTAACAATGAGCAGCATCATAAAAACTAATTTCTTGCTCTTTAATTTGATAATATATTTCTTGAGCAAGTCGAGGTTCACTAATAATTATTTGATATAATAATACTTCCTCAAAATTAATCCGATTTTGAGCGAAGAATTTCTCTACTTCTTGTTTAAATAAATGCTCTGCTAGTTTCTGAGAAAGTAAGCGATCGCCAATTCCTGCTTCTAAATCTTCTACTGTAATCATTTGTTCTGCCAGCCAGGAAATGGTATCAGATACTTTATATAATTTCTTTTCCATTCTCAGGCGATCGCCCTCTGCCTGTATTTCTTCTGGAGATACAGTTATTCCTCTTTCTTTAGCTGCTTTTTCTATAACTTTTTGATTAATAATTCGCTGCCAAACTTGCTTGTATTGAACATCTTTTTTGAGGTTTTTGACAATATCTATATCTGCTATAGATTGATTATTTATCGCTATCATATTAATTTTATTTTTATTATTAAAACTAATAACCTAACACATAAAATCTCAATATTAACTAATATACCAATATTTAGGAAAAGAAAGTGGTATAAAAAACTATTAATTAGAGGTAATATATTGATAGTACCTCTAATCAATAACTGCTCTAATAACTGAATTAAATTTTATCATTAAAGAGCATAATATATTCGAGTTGTTTACTACTATTAGTAACCTGTAGAAGCATAAGCGTAAGTACCTACAGAAGCATATCCAGCTAAAGCATTTGCGCTGGCAAAGCTACCTCCGGAACCATATTCTGTTTCATAATAACCATAGTAGTAATAGCCATATTCTTCTTCAGATTTAGAAACAGAGATAAAAGAGTCGCTATAAGCATTTGGGTAAATTCCATCTGCAAAAGCATACCCATCTGTACCAACACTAACATAACCACCTTCAACTACATTGGATTCGTTCACATTTTCTAGATGATTTAGTTCGGAAATATTCATTGCTTTTCTCTTAATTTTTGTTTGGTAATTTAATTAGTTGCTTTTCAACTTTCAATTATTATAGTAGGGGAGATAAATATAGTTGTGTTGCCATTTTGGCAAGTTTATAACTTGAATAACTAATTGCCATTTTGGCAGAGAATAAATGACAAACTATTGACTAATTATCAAACAATGAATAAGATTGAGGTAAGAAAAAAATACCAGGTAAAAAAACAATTGGAACTGTGAATATAATAATCCCTCTGACAAAAACTCCAGTCAAGTTTCTACAGAGGGAATTCACAAATTATTTCAATTGATTAAACTTTGATTTACCTACTAATTACATGAAATAACTCTGGCATCTTGCTGATTTTTCCTATAGTTTGATGCCTGATTTTTTTGGCTCCGTTTTTGTTGATGAGCAGCAATACTTTTTACCTTTGTCGGATTTTCAGCACCGATAAATTCAACTTCATTTTCACCCCGGTTTCTGTGTTTGCTAGGTTGACAACCTTGATGATTTTCTTTCATTAACCGATTAAATGTACGATAAGGAATATAATCTAGAGGATTCTGACCGCCAAAACGTAAGATTAAAACACAAGCCCAAGAATACTTACCAGCTAGTATAGCTTCGACAATTAAATCAAACTGTTCCTCAGTCATAACTTTCTTTAATTGACTGTTATGATAAAACGATTGAGAATTCATAATGCTATCTCCTGAATATTGGTAATAAAAAACTGTAGAAAGCTCTAAAATGAAGTTAGAAATTGATACCTTCTTCTTTCATTTTTCTAATTGGATCTAACAAAATATCTGCTATGCGACGACGACGAATAATAATATCCGCATTAGCAGTTTGCCCTGG